>CAYPQR010000020.1:0-16468 GCA_964412865.1 uncultured Intrasporangiaceae bacterium | reverse complement strand
GCGTCGCAGGCAGCGCCATGAAGACTCGGCCGGCGACACAGGTCACCCCGCGGCGCATACGGGCGAAGAACGCGACAGAATGAGCGGCATGAGTGCCGTGCCTTCCGTCTCCAACTCGATCACCGTCCGCCTCGAACTGCCGGGACGCGCGACCGCCGTGAGTGAACTCACCGGCGCCGTCGAGCGGTCCGGCGGGCTGGTCACGGCATTCGACATCACCTCCTCCGAGCGGGAGCGGCTGCGCATCGACGTGACCGCGGCCGCCCGTGACGGCGGGCACGCCGACGAGATCGTGAAGGCGATGAGCGAGGTCGAGGGCGTGCACATCGTCAAGGTCTCCGACCGCACCTTCCTCGCCCATCTGGGCGGCAAGCTCAAGATCGAGTCGAAGGTGCCGATCCGCAACCGTGACGACCTGTCGATGATCTACACGCCCGGCGTGGCCCGAGTGTGTATGGCGATCGCCGAGAAGCCGGAGGACGCTCGGCGCCTCACGATCAAGCGCAACACCATCGCCGTGGTCACCGACGGGACCGCCGTCCTCGGGTTGGGAGACATCGGACCGCTGGCGGCGATGCCGGTGATGGAGGGCAAGGCGGCGCTGTTCAAACGGTTCGCCGACATCGATGCCTTCCCGATCTGCTTGGACACCAAGGATTCCGACGAGATCGTGCGCACCGTGAAGGCGCTGGCCCCTGCATTCGCCGGCATCAACCTGGAGGACATCTCGGCACCGCGCTGTTTCGAGATCGAGAAGCGGCTGCGCCACGAGCTGGACATCCCGGTCTTCCACGACGACCAGCACGGCACCGCGATCGTCGCGCTGGCGGCCCTGCGCAACGCCCTGCGCGTCGTCGACAAGGACCTGAGCGAGGTGCGGATCGTGCAGAGCGGCGCGGGCGCGGCAGGCACCGCGATCGCGCGCCTGCTCGTGCGTGCCGGTGCGCGCGACCTGGTCATCTCCGACATCAACGGCACGGTCACCGCCGACCGCCAGGACGTGTGCGACGGCAAGCACCCGGATCTGATGTGGATCGCCGAGCACACCAACCCGCGGCACGTCTCCGGCAGCCTCAAGGAGGCCCTGCGCGGCGCCGACGTCTTCATCGGGGTCTCGGCGCCGAATCTGCTGACCGGCGACGATATCGCCACGATGGCCGACGGCTCGATCGTGTTCGCGCTGGCGAACCCCGAGCCGGAGGTCGACCCCAACGAGGCCGCCCAGCACGCCACCGTCGTCGCGACGGGCCGCAGCGACTTCGCCAACCAGATCAACAACGTGCTCGTCTTCCCCGGCGTCTTCCGCGGCCTGCTCGACGCCCAGGCGAGGGACGTCACCGACTCGATCATGCTCGCGGCGGCCGCGGCGCTCGCCGACGTGGTCGGCGAGGACGAGCTCAACCCCGCCTACATCATGCCGAGCGTCTTCCACGCCGACGTCGCCAAGGAGGTCGCCGCGGCCGTGGCCGAGCAGGCGCACAAGGAGAAGGACGAGGACACACGGGATTGACCTTGCGGGCGCTGCGGCGCGGGCCGACGTGCCGCATCTCACGCGCCACCCGGCATCCGATGGTCATGAGCATGCCTCGACACCCGGTATGCTGGGGGTTGCAACCATAGATCTTGCGTTCCCTTATCGATTCTTCGTGAGCGCCGAGATCCCCTCTTCGGCGCCGAGCATCCCCATTCCGGGCGGCAGACCACGTCATGTGACTGCCCCTTGCGTTGTGGTGCGCGCCGCATATCGATAGGACGCTGATGAAGCAGAATGCCCGCGGGCGCAAGGCCACCGGCAAGAAGGCCCGATGGACCCGCGCACAAAAGCTCGAGGCGCGGCGCGGTGACGCGCGGCGGCCGGTGAAGGATCGCGGCCGCGATGGCCGTGCAGCGGGGCGAGAGGACCGCCGCGACCAGCGCCGTCAGGACGGCCCGGCCGACGGGGCTCGGGGCCGGCGAGGCGCCGACGCACGGCCACGGCGCGACCCCAGGACGGCGCGCCCGCGCGATGACCGGGCCCGTGAAGACCGCGGCCGGAAGCCGCGCAACGACCGCGGAGCCGACCCTCGCGGTGAGCAGCGGCGCCGCGACGACCGTCCTTGGCAGGACCGCCGCGCCCACACGGACCGGCGCCGCGACGACCGTCCTTGGCAGGATCGCCGTCCCCGTGAGGACCGGCGCCGTGACGACCGCACCCGCGAGCAGCGACCTCGTACCGACCGGGCGGCCGTGACCCGCGAGGCCGACAAGCCCGTCGAGACGGCGCATCGGCCGGCGCAGATTCCCGCCGAGGGTGGCTTCGCCTCGCTCGGGGTGCCCGACGTGCTCGTGCAGCGACTGGCGCGCGACGGCATCGTGACACCGTTCCCGATCCAGGCCGCGACCGTCCCGGACGCGATGCAGGGGCGAGATGTGCTCGGCCGGGGCCGCACCGGATCGGGCAAGACGCTCGCATTCGGCCTGCCATTGCTGGCGCGGCTCGCGTCCGGGGGCAAGCCCCGCGCACACCAGCCCCGAGCCATCGTGCTCGTGCCGACGCGTGAACTGGCCATGCAGGTCAGCGATGCGCTGCAGCCACTCGTGCACGTCATCGGTCTTCGTCATCGCCTGGTGGCCGGAGGCATGCCGTATGAGCCGCAGCTGTCGGCCCTGGAGCGCGGCGTCGATCTGCTGATCGCGACCCCCGGCCGGATGATCGACCTGATCGAACGAGGAGCCGCGGATCTGTCCCGTGTGGAGATCGCGGTGCTCGACGAGGCCGACCACATGGCACAGATGGGGTTCCTCGAGGCGATCGAGCAGATCCTCGACCTGATTCCGGACGGTGGCCAGCGGCTGCTCTTCTCGGCGACGCTGGACCGCGGCATCGACACGGTCGTGGAGCGCTATCTGAGCGACCCCGTCGAGCACGCCACGGACGACGGCACCGCCAGCGTCACCACCATGGCGCACCACGCGCTGTTGATCGAGCCGCGTGACAAGAAGGCGGTGACCGCGCAGGTGGCGGCTCGCGAGGGTCGCACCGTCGTGTTCGTCCGCACCAAGCTCGGGTGCGACCGGGTGGCCCGCGAACTGCGCGAACGGGGAGTGCTCGCGGCGGCGCTGCACGGCGGCCTGGGCCAGGGCCAGCGCAACCGCGTGCTGAACGCGTTCAAGCAAGGCACCCTGCCGGTGCTGGTCGCGACCGACGTGGCGGCACGCGGCATCCACGTCGACGACGTCGGCGTCGTGCTGCAGGTCGACCCGCCGGCCGACCACAAGGACTACCTGCACCGGGCCGGCCGCACCGCACGGGCGGGCGAGCAGGGCGCGGTGGTGACGCTGGTCCTGCCGCACCAGCGCAGGACCATGCAGCGGATGCTGGACGAGGCGGGGGTGCAGGAGGAGCTGACGCGCGCCCGCCCGGGCGACGACGTCATTCGCGCCGCCGGCGGCAGGGAGCCCTCCGCGGCGCCGATCTCCGAGCACGACCTGCAACAGATCATCTCGCCTCCGCGCCGCGGCCGGGGCCGCGACGACCGGCGCGGCGGCGGGCGCCGGGGCCACGGCCCCCGCCAGGATCGCCGCCAGGGCGGACGCTCGCAGGGCGGACGCGGCAGGGACGGCGGTCACAGCAGGGACGGCGGCCGGCGGCATACGCCCAGGCCGTAGCGACCGCACCCGCCACGTGGCGACTGCCGTCCGGCGTCGGCCGTGAGACGCTCGGCGGGGCGTCATAATGGAGTGGTGGATGACATGACCGGGCGCCTGCTGGTCGCCGTTCCTCGTGAGGGCGACGAAGCCGACCCCGAGGACGTGTTCGACCGCAGCGTCGTGCTGTTGCTGCATCATGGCGACGACGGGACCCACGGTCTCGTGCTCAACAGACCGCTGCAGGCCGCCGTCGAGAGCGTGCTGCCCAGTTGGCAGCCGCATGTCTCCCGCCCGAGCCGGATCTTCCAGGGTGGCCCGGTGGCGCTCGATACGGCGATGGGCCTGGTGTGCATGCCCGGCGACGGCGAGAGTCTGGGGATCAAGCGGCTGTTCGGGGGAGTGGCGCTGGTCGATCTCGACGCGCCGCCCCCGGTCGTCATGCCGGAGGTCAGCGCGTTGCGCATCTTCGCCGGGTATGCCGGCTGGGCCGAGGGACAACTCGAACAGGAACTGCGTGCCGGGCACTGGTTCGTCGTCGACCAGGAGATCGACGACGTCTTCACACGCGACCCCGAGACGCTCTGGTGGCGAGTGCTGCGCCGTCAGCGCAGCAGCGCGGTCTTCGCCGCGACGTTCCCCGCCGACCCGTCGATGAACTAGCGTCCCTCCGCGCCCGCCAACTCCCGCAACACAGCGACCACAAAAGGGCCAAGTCCTTCGGGGTGGTGTATCAGCCGTGACGCACATGCCTCTTTGCCAATAGAGGAGAACTCAGGGGGTCAAATCAGGGCAGGACGCACGAGGCGTCCGCCGAACCCCTTGAGGCAGTAGAGCGGAGAGCATCATGGCCACCTTCTCACAGTTCCGGTACAAGCCCGTCGACCCGACGCCCGTGCCGGCGCCCACGCCTACTTCCGGTGATCCGCAGGCGCCGGGCCTTGGCTCGCTCGCGGGACTACCCGGAACCTGGAGCGGCACTGGATTCAACGCGATCTGGCGGCCCAGCCACTCGGATCACCATCGCTTCCTCGAACTCAACCTGACCGCTGAGACGCTCGACTTCGATGGCCAGGACCTCGGCAGCATCCCCAACCGCGGATTCATGCAAGATGACATGGCGATGAGCGGCGTGCGCTACCTGCAGCGGATCAACGACGCCAACCTTGACGCCGGTCTGCATCTGGAACCCGGCTTGTGGCTCAACGTCCCGGCGACGACCGCGCCCGCCGTCCAAGCGACAGTCGTTCGGATGGCGTCGATCCCACATGGCACCACGATCGTCGCGCAAGGAACGGCATCCTCGGTAGAGGGCCCGCCGCGATTCGAGCCGGTCGATCTCAACCCATTCGTCGTCGGTGACGGGCACGGGGCGACGCCGTTCCCAGAGCAGGACCTGTCCGCACCGAGCCAGGACCGCACCACGGGAGCCGGCCTGACCGGCATCACACAGGCCATGGTCGACAACCCGAACAGCGTTCTCGCCACCGGCATCAAGGACAAGACGATCAGCAACACCGTGGTCCTGCATGTCACCACCAGCAGTGTGCCCGTCGCCGGCGGTGGGATGGCCAACACCGCCTTCCTCTGCGGCGTACCCGCCGGCGGCCCGAACGCCAACGCCGCCCTCGTCACCTCGACGTTCTGGATCGAAACGATCTGCGCCCCGAAGCCCGCCATGCAGTTGCAGTACACGCAGACGGTGCTGCTGAACTTCAACGGCCTGAGTTGGCCGCACGTCACCGTCGCCACCCTGACCAAGCAGTAGCGACACGCTCGACCACTCGAGGTATGACGGCGCGCTCGAATTGTCTCGGGCTCACAGTGTGTCCAAGGGTCGCCGTCATCGCAGCGAGCGCTTCCCTGCCCGGGACCCAGCTCTTCATCTGGATCAAGAACGCGAGGAGATCCAGGCCTCCATCGGAGGAGGTCTCCAGCGATTCTCAGGCGAGGAACACCGGGTCATTTTCCGCCGGCGAACGTCCCGGGCGGAAGAATCGGGAGGCAGGGTCGCAGGGGCGCTAGCCTGGGCCGGTGGCGGACGCGGATCCGGCGATCGCGCACGACCGCGGTGCGGTCTATCTGCGGGATTTCCGGTTCGATCGATCGACGTGTCGCCTCTGGCACGCTGACAATGCGGTTGCGCTGCGGCCCAAGACGGCCGCGGTGCTTGCCGTGCTGGTCGATCGCGCCGGCGAGCTCGTGCCGAAGCAGGATCTCTTGGACGCCGTGTGGCCGAACGGGTATGTCGGGGACGCGGTCCTGTCGGTGTGCATCAACGAGCTGCGCCACGCATTCGACGACGACGCGCACGACGCACGGTTCATCGCGACGGTTCATCGCCGCGGCTACCGGATGATCGCCGACGTGTCCGGCGCTCCGCCCGAGCGACCTGACGCATCGGGACTGTTCGTGGGGCGGGCCCGTGAGCTGGCGATGCTGCACGAGTGGTGGAGGAGCGCGCTCGACGGGCGGCGGCAGACCGGTTTCGTGGTGGCGGAGGCCGGCACCGGCAAGACCGCGCTGGTCGATGCGTTCGTCGCCCGGCTGCGCGCCGAGGGCACTGGCGTGCTGGTCGGCCGCGGGCAGTGCGTCGAACGTGTCGGCCCGGGGGAGCCGTACCTCCCCGCGCTGCAGGCGATCGCACGCCTGTGGCAGGGGCCGCGGACCGCTGCGGTGGCCGAGATCCTGCGGCGCTCGGCCGCCGGCTGGCTGGTGCAGCTGCCCGAACTGTTCACCGATCCCGAGCTCGGCGCGCTGCGGCAGCGCGTCGGGCGCGCCTCCACACGACATATGCTGCGCGAGTTCGCGGTGGCCGTCGAGCAGCTCAGCGCGATGCGCCCGTTGCTGCTGGTGTTCGAGGACGTGCACGATGCGGATCGTGCCACGGTGGAGTTGCTCTCCTATCTGGCGAGGCAGCGTGAGCCGGCACGGCTGCTGGTGCTCGCCACGTTCCGACCCTCCGAGGTGATCACCCGCGCCCGTCCTGTCCACCGGCTGGTGCAGGATCTGCTGGCCCGCGGCCTCGCCGACCGACTCGCGCTGGAGCTGTTGTCCGCGGCCGACGTCGCCGCATACATGTCGGCCCGGCTCGCGCCGCGGACGCCGACATCGCGACTCACCGCCGGTGTGCATGAGCGCACCGAGGGCAATGCCCTGTTCGTCGTGACCCTTTGCGAGCACCTGATCGGCGCCGGACTGCTGGTCGAGCACCAGGGGGACGGCGATGTCGACACCGCCGAGCCGCTCGTCGAACTCGGCGTCCCCGGGGAGGTGCGGCTGATGCTGGAACAGCAGGTCGAGGCGCTCGAGGAGGTCGACCGGACGGTGCTGGAGACGGCGTCCGCGGTGGGCACGCAGTTCGCCGCCGACGTGGTCGGTGGCGCGCTGGCCGGTGTGCTGGGGGACAGGGCGATCGTCGAGGTGGAGGAGCGTTGCAACCGGATGACCCGGTCGGGGCTGCTGCTTCAGTCCGCGGACACCGCCGAGCGACCGGATGGCACCGTCACCGCGCGGTATCGGTTCACGCACCAGATGTATCGCGAGGTCCTCTACGAGCGTCTGGGCCCGGCACGGCGGGCGTCGGTGCATCGCATGATCGGCACCCGGCTGGAGGCGGTGCTCGGCACCCGTGCGGCGCAGGCGGCCGCCGACCTCGCGCTCCACTTCGAGCGCGGGCGCGACCACCTGTCCGCGGTCCGGTGGATCGTGGCCGCGGCGAGTACGGCGGCGGCGCGCTCCGCGTATCCCGAGGCGCACGCGCACGCCCGCCACGGCCTCGACCTGTTGAGTGGGGTGCGTGATGCGGCGGAGCGGTCCCGACTGGAGCTGGCGTTGCGCCGCACCGAGGTCGTCGGCGCCGCCGCCACCTGGGGCTGGCGCCGGCCGGAGGCACGCGAGGCCTGCCTCCGGCTGCAGCAGCTCGCGCGTGAGCAGCAGGACGTGCCGGGCCAGGTCGCCGCGGTGCTCGGGCTCTACAACGCGGCCATGATGGAGGGAGACGCGCCGGGGATGCGCGCCTGCCTGGACCGAATCGACCTGGTGGCGAAGGGAACCGACGACCCGTCCGCGCCGCTGGTCGCCGATCTGCTGCACATACGCGAGGAGAGCCGCGGCGGCCGATACGCGCCGATGTGGAAGCGCGCCCAGCGGATGTTGGACGTCTGCGCGCGGGTGGAGCACGCGGACCTCACGGCCGTCGTCGGTGACGAACTGGAGGTCGCGGCGCACCTCTACGGCGGGCTCGCGCTCTGGCAGCTCGGGTTCGCAGACCAGGCCCGTGCTCACGCGGCCGCCGCGATGGACGGGGCACGCGACCAGGGCGTGCCCGCAGGTCTGGCCCGTGCGCTGTGGTTCGCCGCGGTGATCCACCTGCAGTGTGGGGAGGCATCGATCGTCCGCCGACTGGCTGCCCGATTGGCGGACGTCTGCTCACGGCACGAGTTGGAGATCTGGGGCGCGGGGTCCGCCGTCCTGGACGGCTGGGCGGTCGGGGTCCTGGGCGACCCGGAGGCAGGACTGGAGCGGCTCAGACAGGGCTCGACCCGCTGGGTCGCCCTGGCCGGGATCGGTGATGCGCTGCACCAGCGACTGGATGCCGAGCTCTGCCTGGCGCGCGGTGATGTGACCGGCGGCCTCGCCTCCGTCGGCTCCGGGTTGGATGCGATCACCCGCGGCCACAGCGTGCAGAGCGAACCCGAGTTGTGGCGGCTGCGCGGCGAGTTGCTGCGACGTGCCGGGCCCGCACACACCGGTGAGGCCGAGGAGGCTCTGTCGATGGCGCTCGACCTGACCACGACGCGGCGGATCCCGGGCTTCAGGTTGCGCGCGGCAACCAGTCTGGCCCGGTTCCGGCACGCGCAGGGAAGGACCGGTGCCGCGCGCGACCTGCTCGCGGGCATTTATCGGGGCTTCACGGAGGGGCACGACACACACGACCTGATCGAAGCGCGTGCGGTCCTCGACCGGCTGGCGTGACACGCCGACGGGGAGTGGGGACGACCGCGTGTCACGACGGGGGGAATCTCGAACCCGAAGAACTTCCGAAGGACTTCGAACGGAGTCGGTTCTAGCGTCGGTGAGGTCATGAATCAGTCGCCGGGCCCCGTCGATCCCGGACAGGCGGTGAGTCTGCCTGCCGACCGGTCCTTCGTGCTGCAGTTCCGCCCCGGCTCCGGAGTCGAGCCGGGCGGGCCCTGCTCCGGCAGGGTGGAACACATCGTGAGCGGAGAGGCAACCCGGTTCGACGACTGCACGGCACTGTGCGAATTCATCATGCGCATGCTGCGCATGCGAGGCGGGCCTCCAGCGGCCGCGCACGAGGAGGGATCGGCGTGAGTGTGCAGCAACCATCCGCGAACGCGGTGATCGGTTTCCGGACGGCGCCCAGCACCAGGTCCTGAAACCGTGACCGCGCACCTGCTGCACGGACCCCGGTGGGTGCTCGGGGCCGGTGGCGCGCCGAGACTTGCCACGACGCTCGGCGCGCCACCGGGCCTGCCGGATGTCGCCCGGATCACTCGAGGGTGGGGGCTGTCGGTCGCGGCCGGACTCGTGTGCCGGGTGGCCATGCTCGTGTGGGCGTTCGAAACCGGCGGCCCGACCCTGATCGCCCTGTATGGCGTGGCCACCACCATCCCCGGGGCGCTCCTCGCGCCGCTGCTCGCCGGCCTCTGCGCACGCGTGCCCAGCGACCGGCTGTTGCGCACGCTGGTGGGAATGCGGACCGTGCTGCTGGCGCCGGCAGCGGTCCTGGTCGTCGTCGGTGGTCCACCGGCAACGGTGATGGTGCTGGTCGCGGCCGCCGCGGGTCTGTCCGGCTCCTACCGCCCGATCCAGGCGGTCAGTATGCCGTGGCTGGTGCGCACGCCGGCCCAGCTGAGCGCAGCGAACGTGCGGGCGACGGTCATGGAGAATGCGGCCGGCCTGACCGGCCCGGTCATCGGCGCAGCGGTGCTCGTCGTCAGCGGCCCTGGTGTCACGCTGGCGGTCTCGGCAGGAATGATGGCGCTCGCGACCGTGACACTGCGACGGCTGCACACGCCGATGGCGCCGAAGGGAGAGCGGCGCCGGCGGTCGCACCTCGCGGCCGACCTGGTGACCGGCGCCGGCTCCCTGTTCACCGTCGTCCCGCCCGCCGGCACCCTGCTGATGGGGTTTGCGCAGACGTTCGTGCGCGGGTTGTTGCTCGTCCTCACCGTGGTGCTGGCACTGGACATCCTTGCGTTGCAGCAGGATTCGGTGGGATGGCTGACCGCTGCGATGGGGCTCGGCGGCCTTGCGGGTGGCGCGGTCGCCGGCAGGGTATTGCGCATCACGCGACTGGCGCGGTGCTTCGCCGCGGGTATTGCCCTGTGGGGCCTCCCGCTGGTTGTGCTCGCGCTGTGGCCCGAAGCGATCGTCGCATACGCGGCGTTGTTCGTGGTCGGAGTCGGCAATGCCATGGAGGACGGGGCAATGTTCACTCTGGTCCCGCGGGTGGTCGGGCCGAGGCTTGCTCCGGCAGCGCTCGGCGCCCTCGAGTTCGTGGTGCTGGCGGGCGCGGGGATCGGCGCGATCGTCGCTCCCCGCCTCGCCGGAACGCCGGGCACGCTCCCGATCCTGCTGTTCGCCGGGCTGCTGCTCGTGTTGCTTGCGGCGTGTTATGCGCCGCGGTGTATGCAGATCGACCGGGATACCCCCGAGCCCGGGCCCGATCTCGCGCTCATGCAGGGCTTCCCGATGTTTCAGCCGCTGCCGCTGGTCACCGTCGAGCAGCTGCTGTCTTCGGCACGGCGCTGTCGATATGCCGACGGCGAACGCGTCGTCGTGCAGGGTGAGTCCGGCAACGCGTTCCACCTCATCGCCTCCGGCGCCGCCACAGTCGTCGTCGACGGCCACGAGCGCCCGCCACTGTCTCGCGGAGACGGTTTCGGCGAGATCGCCCTGCTGCGGGCCGTCCCGCGCACCGCCACCGTCGTCGCGGCGGGGCCGTTGGAGACCCTCGCCTTCGAGCGGCCGGCGTTCCTCTCCGCGGTGACCGGCAACCCCACCAGCGCCGAGCGGGCCGAACTGCTCGTGTCGGCGCGTCTCTCCCGCGACGACGAAAGGTGAAGGACATGAAGCGCATCCGGCTCGGCGGTGCGGCACTCGCGGCAGCCATGGTCATGATGCCCATGGCCACGGCGAACGCCGGCCAGTGCCATCGGAGACTGGAGTTCGCGGCCCAGCCGACCACCACTCAGGTCGCGACGACGATGACACCCGCGGTCGTCGTGGATGTCGAGAAGAGCGACGGAGAGGTCGACACGGGCTACAACGGGCCGGTCACCATCGCGTACGCCGTCAACCCGGACAACGCGCCGCTGCCGGCGAGCCGCACGGTCGATGCGGTGCACGGCGTGGCGACCTTCCCACACCTGAGCTTCGCGGCGGTGGGATTCGGATTCGAACTCACCGCAGCTGCATCGGGCGGGGTCTCCCAGCCGTCGAAGCCGTTCGACGTGGTCGGCCAGCTGATCCACTGCCGGCCGGGTGCGTCATGTCGTACCAGTGCGGTGCAGTCGCAGGGCACGACCGGGTCGGCCGTAGCGGCCGCGACAAGCAGCGAGGGGGTGCTCGAGGCAACCGGCGGCGGCTTCCCGGCGCTGTCCTGCACCCGGCGCGGCGGAACCCTGACGTTCTTCTCGGATCGCCCCCAGACGATCAGCGTGCATATCTCGAACGCCGGCGAGCATCCGCGCGGTCCCGTCACGGTGTGCTGGGGTGACCCCGAACCGTTCGTCACAGCCGACGGTGCACCGGCCGCATACGATCCGGCGAACGGTGACTACGAGGGCGCGCTGCCACGATGCCGAAACGGCCGGTGGGCGAGGCCGCAGGCGTGCGTCCTGCACCGGGACCGGGCGCACCGCCATGACAACGCCTTGGTGTTCGACCCGGGCGGCGGTGATCCACACATCACGTTCTGACATGACTCCTGAGTCGTGCAGAGGTAGGTATCGCGGATCTTGGGCGGCCCGCACGGACCGCTCACCGAGAGGAGATCGCCATGAGGCAGAGGACAATTCATCAATCCGACGGGCGGCGCACGGCCTCGACCCTGCGAAGATGGCTCGCCCGGCTGATCGCGGTGTGCGCGGCATTGGGGCTGGTCGCCACCGTGGCGGCCACACCGGCCTTCGCGAGTGCGCCGCGGCACAGGCACCACTACTACCTGTCGATCGGTGACTCGCTGGCGTTCGGTTACCAGCCGAACCTCGTGGCCGAGGGAGACACCGACATCGCGGACTATCGCAGCTATGCAGAGGACTACGCGCGCCTGGTGCCCCGTCTGCATCTGATCAACTACGGATGCCCGGGGGAGACCACGACCACCTTCATCGACGGCGGTTGTCCATGGCCCGCGGCCCTGCACGACTCCTATGGTGGTGCGACGTCGCAGCTGGCCGCGACCGTCGCGTTCCTCGAGGCGCACCATGGGCAGGTCTCCCTCGTGAGCCTGGACATCGGATCCAACGACCTGCTGGCCCTCGTGTCCCGTTGTGAGTCGAGCGACCCGAGCGATCCGACGGCCTGCCTGACCGCTGGTCTGCCCGCGGTGCTCGGCGGCATGACGACGCACATCAGCCAGATTCTGGCCACCGTCCACCGGCTCGCGCCGCACGCGAGAGTCGTGCTGTTCAACCTCTACAACCCGCTGGCCCTCGCGATGCCGAGTAGCGATCAGCTGGTCGCCACGGTCAATTCGCGGCTCGCTCAGGTGGCCGAGGCGAACGGCGCACATGTGGCCGACGCGTTCGGCGCGATCAACATCCGGGCCGGTTCGTGGGCGGAGAAGTTCTCGCTGTGCGTTCTGACCTGGGAGTGCAGCAGCTACCAGAACGTGCACCCGACGACACTCGGCTATGACGCGCTGACGGTGGCACTCGTCAGGGCGGTGCACTGACGCGGCCTCGCACCCGGAGTCGGGGCCTATGCGGTCAGCGGCAGGGCGTGCACGGCGATGACACCCAATCGGGTGGTCAGCGCCGTGCGCGCCGCGACGTGGCGCGGGTCCGGTTGCCGGCCGGTCCGGCGGTCGAGACGCACCAGCGCATCGAGCGCGAGCAGCTCCGCATGCCGATCTTCTCGAGACCTCGCCGCGTCCAAACCCGCGACGAAGGCGGCTCTCGCCCGGGCGATCTCGCCCTGCTGCGCCAGCGCGTGACCGCGTAGCCACGCCATGGCCGCGTCGGTGTCGTGTCCGGATGTATCGTCGGCGAGACGACCCCTCATCGCCTCGACGGGACGACGTTGTGCGAGGAGGCACTCGGTGAGCCGCAAGTCGGTCGCGAGGACCTCCCCATGCTCGCCGACCTTCAGATAGCCGGCCCGCGCCGTCTCCAAGAACGACTTGGCCTCGCTGATACGGGACTCGCGCAGGCGGATTCGGCCGAGCACGCTCTGGGCGAATGACGACTCCGATATGGCCGCCGAGGCGCGCCGCGCCGCGGCGGCCGGCCGGGTCACCCCCTCGGCTTCGGTGAGATGACCCTGGTCGGCCAGGATCTCCCCGACATTGCACGCCGCGATGGCCGCGTTCCACTCGTCGCCGACGAGTCTGAACGTGTCCGCCGCGGCCCGGTAGTGCAGGAGAGCGTCGGCCCAGCGAGCGGTGAAGTAGGCACGGATCCCGATCTGGTTGCGGGCGCGCGCCTGCCAGGCCAGATCGTCCCGTTCGCGCCAGATCGCGAGAGCATGCTGCGCCCATGGCTCACCGTCGAACCGCCCCCGGGCGACATCGGCGGCATCCAGCAGTTGCCACGCCTGCGCCAGGACGTCGCGCGCCCCCGCGCGTGTGGCGACGGCCGCGGCGGCATGGCATACCCGCTCGGTGATGTCGTGTCGTCCCTGCAGGTGCCGCACCAGCGCGGCCTGGACGAGCAGCCGGGCGTCCTGACGGGCTGCGTCCGCGTCCGTGAGGTCCGCAAGAGCATGCCGTCCGCGCGTCGTCCAGGCCAGCGCGTGGGCGAATCCGGTGGTGTGGGCGACGACCTGGGCGGTCTTCAGGTCCAGACGCGCCCGGCGGTGTGGATCGTCTCGGACGGCGTTGCGAGCAACGCGGTAGGCGGCATTGGCCGCGTCGAAATCACCCAGCCGGCAACGAATGTCACCGCAGGCCTCCGCCAGGCGGGCGACCTCCTCGGGCACGGGCGGGCGCCGGTGCCGCGCTGCCTTCAGTCCGAGGTCGAAGAATGTCGCGGCGGCCGCGTTTGCGTAGGCGGCGGCTGCCCGCTCGCCCGCGATCCGGGCATAGTGGCCGGCCGCGGTGTAGTCCTCGGCGTGGAAGAAGTGCGACGCCAACAGCTCGGCCTGAGTCTCGGGTGACTCGCCGGCATGCTGCAGGGCGAGCGCGAGCGCGTGGTGGAGCCTTCGCCGCCTGCGGTAGGACATGCCCTGATATGCGGTGTCCCGGACGAGCGCGTGCCGGAACGACAGACCCTCGTCGTCGTGTGTCACCAGGCCGGACAGTCGATCCCACACCTGTGCGGGCAGCGGATGACCGAGCGCCTTCGCGAGCACGTCCGGTTCGATGTGCATGCCGCCGACAGCGGCGATGCGCAACACCAGCCGGTCCGGCGGTGCCAGCCGGTCGATCTCCACGGCGAGCACTTCCTCGACCGATGCGGGAAGCTCCTCGTCGGTGTTCGAGCGGACGGCGAGCGGGATGAGTTCGCGCAGGAACAGCGGGTTGCCTGCCGCGCGCGCGGCGACCGCGGCACGCACGTGAGGCAGCAGTGGCGTCTCGCGGGTGTGGGCCGACAGCAGTGTGGCCGCATCGGTGGCGTCGAGAGGGCCGAGGCGGAGTTCGCGCGGGTGCGCGGACGCATATCGCTCGTCGTGTGCGCCGGTGAGCAGCACCAGCCACGGTCGCCGGCCGGTGGTCTCCAGCAGCCGGCCGAGGGCCGAGGCCGACGCTGCATCGGCGAGCTGGGCGTCGTCGATGACGAGCAGCGTCGGACCGGGAAGCATGACAGTGAGCAGTTCGGTGAGCATCAGCTCGCGCCGTGCACCAATGAATTCGTCTCCCAGAGAAGCTGTTTCGGGCGTCGGTGGCAGTTCTGTGCGAATGACCGCGCCCAGCAGCGGCAGCCACGGCTTGAGGTCCGGCGCACGCCTGCGCACGGTGGCGTCGAGGGCTCTGGCGATGGTCGCGTCGTCCGGCTCAGCGAGCAGGTCGCGGATGATCAAGTCGAACAACGCGTATGGCGTATCGGCGCGGGCATGGTCGCAGGCCGCCCAGACGACACGAGTGTGAGGTTCGCCCTCGGCAAGTTCCCTGACGAGTCTCGACTTGCCGATGCCGGGCGGCCCGGTGACGGTGGCCACCTGTCCGCGGCCGTCCCGCGCCGCGGACAGCATCGCCCGCAGCAGCCGCAATTCACGTCCTCGGCCGACCAATGGCGTGGCGTCCCGCGCCCGGCCGTGCCCCGGCCTGTGCGGCGCACCGACGGCCACCGCGTGAATGGGCTCGGCCTTTCCCTTGACCGGGAACGGCGGCACCGTGCTGAGGTGGAAGGCATCCCTGCGCGGATCGAGGACCGCGGAGGTCGCGAGCAGTTGGCCCGGCCGGGCGTGTCCCATGACGCGGGCGGCGAGATTGACCGCGTCTCCCTTGACCGAGTAGGTCCGCTGGTCCGGCGGGCCGAACTCCCCGGCGAACACTCGCCCGGCGTTCGCCCCGGCTCGCACTCGCAGCGGGCTGTGGTGCGCGATCTCCTGCAACGTGCGGATCAGACGCTCGCCGTCGTGATCATGGCTCTCCGGCGCCCCCGCGACCAACAGGATCTTGCCGCCGTCGGGGCTCACGTCGGTCTCGAGGAAGGTCACGGCCGACCTGTCGCAGGCCCGCTGAGCGCGTCCGATGAGCTCTTGCAGCGCCTCCCAGACCCCGATGCGGCCCTGGGTTCGCCGCACAGAGGCGATGCCGGAGAATTCGACGAAGCCGACGGCAACACGGCGGTGCTCGCTGTCGACGGGTCCGGCGGCCAGCCGGCGGCGGATCGCGGACGGCAGCAGGCACGGCGCGTCCACCACTCTCGCCGCCGCGGCCACCGGAGACGGTTTCGCGGGTTCGGGTGCCGCCGGCCGGCCGCGCAGCGCCACCGGCCGGCGACGGCGACCCGGTTCGCCCAGCAGGCGGGCTGTCGCCGGACCGACCAGGATCTCCCCGGTGCGGGCAGCGGACTGCAGACGCGCCACCCTCCCGGCGGTCGCGCCGGTCACGATGAGTTCGCGGTGTGACGCACCCACCAGATAGAGATCCACCCTCCCGGAGTGCACGCCGACGGACAGCCGCAACCGGACGGGACCGGCCGTGGCCGAGACCTTGATGGACCGCAGCGCGGCCCGCATCTCCCACGCGGCCCGGCACGCGGCGGCCGCATGACCGTCGCCTCGGAAGAGCAGCAGCACGGCATCGCCGCCCCACTTGACCAGGTGGCCGCCATACCGGGACGCGACCTGCAGCAGGTCGCTGAAGACGATGTCGAGCAGATCACTGGTCTCCTCGGCTCCGACCTGCCCGGCCCGTGCCAGCCGCTCGGTGAGCGCGGTGAATCCGGAGACGTCTGCCAGCACCAGCGTGCCTTCCACGGTGCGGAAACGCGCCTGGGGCGTCTGCCGCGTCCAATCGAGGAGCACCCGCGGTAGGTAGGCCGCGAGCCGGTCCTCGTCCATGGCGGTGGCGGTCACGAGTCGCCTCCTTGTGGGCCGCCGGTACGGGCAGCCGGCGACTCTCCTGGAGTGTAGGAGTGAGCCCTCGCCAAGTCCTTCGGAAGTTCTTCGAACTCGTCCGGATGCTCCGACGCACGCCACGGTG
>CAYPQR010000019.1:0-16584 GCA_964412865.1 uncultured Intrasporangiaceae bacterium | reverse complement strand
CGCTTCGTCAGACCTCGAAGGCGCCCTCTTCCAGGCGGCTCTTCATCGTCGTCAGGAAGCGCGCCGCGTCGGCCCCGTCGATGATCCGGTGGTCGTAGGTCAGCGCCAGGTAGCACATCGAACGCACCGCAATGGTCTCCTCGCCCTCCGGCCCGGTCACGACGACGGGACGCTTCACGACCGCGCCCGTGCCCAGGATGCCGACCTGCGGCTGGTTGATGATCGGCGTGTCGAAGAGGGCACCGCGGCTGCCGGTGTTGGTCAACGTGAAGGTGCCGCCGCCCAACTCGTCCGGCGTGACCTTGTTGTCCCGTGTGCGGGCGGCCAGATCGGCGATCTTGCGTGCCAGGCCGGCGATGTTGAGGTCGCCCGCCTCCTTGATCACGGGGACGAACAGACCCTTCTCGGTGTCGACGGCGATCCCGAGGTTCTCCGCCGGGTGATAGACGATCGAGTCGTCCTCGACACTGGCATTCAGCTGCGGGTGCGCCTTCAGCGCCTCCACCGTGGCGAGGGCGAAGAACGGCATGAAGCTGAGCTTGACCCCCTCCCGCTGTGCGAACGCGTCCTTCTCCCGTGCGCGCAACCGGGCGATCTTGGTGACGTCGACCTCGACGACGGTCGTCAACTGCGCCGACTCCTGCAGCGACTGCACCATGCGGGTCGCGATCAGCTTGCGCATGCGGGTCATCTTCTCGGTGGTGCCACGCTTCGCGGAGACCGGCGGAACGGTCGTCGGCGACGCCGATGCCGCCGGGGCGGCCGAGGTCGCGGCTGGGGCGGGCTCCGGCTCCTGCGCCTTCGCGGCAGCATCCAGCACGTCCTGCTTGCGGATGCGGCCACCGACACCGGTGCCGGTCAGGCTGGACAGATCGACGCCCTTGTCGGCCGCGAGCTTGCGCACCAGAGGCGTGACGTAGGTCTTGTTGTCGCTCGAATCTGCCGACGCGGACGGTGCCGGCTCGGGCGCCTTTTGGGCCGGCGCCGGTTCGGCGGCTGCCGGCTCGGGCGCCGGTTGCGCAGCCGGTGCCGGCTCCGGCTCGGTCTTCTGCTCGGGCTCGGGCTCGGGCTTCTTTTCGGGTGTCGCCTGGGCGGTGGCGGCGGGCTGGGCCGGGGCCTCCTGTGCGGTGCCGCCGGTGGCCTCGCCGCCGATCACGGCCAGGTCGGCGCCGACGGGCACCGTCTCGTCCTCCTGCACCAGGATCTTGGTCAGCTTGCCGGCGGCCGGCGACGGGATCTCGGTGTCGACCTTGTCGGTGGAGACCTCGAGCAGCGGCTCGTCGACCTCGACGTCGTCGCCCTCGGCCTTCAGCCAACGCGTGATCGTGCCTTCGGTGACCGACTCGCCCAGGGCGGGCATGGTGATCTTCTCACCGCCACTGACCTCGCCACCCGAGGAAGAGGATGCGGCTGCGGGCTCGTCACTCGACGAAGGAGCAGGCTCAGTCGCCGCGGGAGCGGACTCCTCGGCCGGCTGGGACTCCTGCTCGCTCTGCTGCTCGGCCTCGCCCTGCTGGTCGGCGGCGCCGGAGTCGTCGCTCGAACCCGAGTCGTCCGCGGCGGCTCCCTCGCCGATGACGGCCAGTTCCGCGCCGACCGGCACCGTTTCGTCCTCCTGCACGAGGATCTTCTGCACAGTGCCGCCGATCGGGGACGGGATCTCGGTGTCGACCTTGTCGGTGGAGACCTCCAGCAGCGGCTCGTCGACGGCGATCTCCTCACCGACCTGCTTGAGCCACCGGGTCACGGTGCCCTCGGTCACGGATTCGCCGAGAGCGGGCATGGTCACGGGTTCAGACATGGGTCACAGTCTCCTTGATCACCGGGCATTTGTGCAGTTTTGTCTCACGCATGTGCGTGAAGAGGCTTGCCGGCCAGGGCGAGGTGTGCCTCACCCAGGGCCTCGTTCTGAGTGGGATGCGCATGGATCATGGTCGCGACGTCGTCGGGCAGGGCCTCCCAGCCGACGATCAACTGCGCCTCGCCGACCTGCTCACCCATGCGGGCGCCGATCATGTGGACGCCCACGACCGGTCCGTCCTCGGCACGCACGACCTTCACGAAGCCCTGCGTCTGCAGGATCTGGCTCCGGCCGTTGCCGCCGAGGTTGTAGTCGTACGTCGTCACCTCGCCGTACTTCTCCCTCGCCTGAGCCTCCGTGAGACCCACCGAGGCGATCTCCGGGTCGCAGTAGGTGACGCGCGGTATGCCGCTCTCTTCGATCGGAGCGGGGCCAAGGCCCGCGATCTCCTCGGCGACGAAGATCCCCTGGGCGAAACCACGGTGTGCGAGCTGGAGGCCGGGCACGATATCGCCCACGGCATAGACCCCCGGCACGGCGGTGCGCAGGCGCTCGTCGGTCGTCACGAATCCGCGGTCGAGGGCGATGCCCTGCTCCTCGAAGCCCATGTCGGCCGTGACGGGGCCGCGTCCGACCGCGACCAGCAGCAGATCGGCCTCGAGCGTCTCCCCGGAGTCGAGGGTGACCGTGACCACATCGCCGTGCTGCTCGGCGCCGGTGAACTTCGCGCCCGTCTTGGCCGCGATCTTGCGCTTGCGGAACGCGCGCTGCAACTGGGCGCTGACCGCTTCGTCCTCGGCCGGAACGAGCCGCGGCAGCGCCTCGACGATGGTCACCTCGGCGCCGAACGACGTGAAGACCGAGGCGAATTCGACTCCGATGACTCCACCGCCCAGCACGACGACGCGGGCCGGGGTGAAGTCGAGCTGCAGCGCCTCGTCGCTGGTCATGATGCGGCCGCCGATGTCGAGGCCGGGAAGCGACTTGGGGACGGAGCCGGTCGCGAGCACGAGGTTGCGGCCGGTGATCTCCCGATCGCCGACCGTGACGGTGTGGGGTCCGGTCAGTCGGCCCTCGCCCTCGACATAGTCGATCTTCGCCGACTTCACCAGGCCCTGCAGGCCCTTGTGCAGCCGGCTGACGACGCCGTCCTTGTAGGAGTGCACGCCCGACATGTCGATCGACTCGAAGGTGGTCTTGACGCCGAACTTGGCGCCCTCTCGCGCGCTGTCGGCGATCTCGGCCGCGTGCAGCATCGCCTTCGTCGGGATGCATCCCTGGTGCAGGCAGGTGCCCCCGAGCTTGTTCTTCTCGATCAGCGCGACCGACTGACCCAGTTCCGCGGCACGCAATGCGCATGCATATCCACCGCTGCCCCCACCGAGAACGACGATGTCATAGGTCTCGTCGGCCGTTGCCACCATCCGCAAACGCTCCCTTGCGTCACCTGCATGCTTACCGGGCCCATCTTGTCACTGAGACGAGGGTCACGTGCACGCACCCGCCGGACCCATCGGGGCCGTCGCATCCGCGGTGTGAAAAAGACCTGGTCACTGCCGCCTCACCATGTCAGAGTGTGAGAACAAGCACACGAGGAGGATCCATGAGCAGCGACTCGTCGAAGCCGAAGGATCACGGCCCCAGCGAGGAGAGCAAGCGCAAGTTCCGTGAGGCGCTGGACGCGAAGCGGGCGCACGGGGGCCGGGACGTCTCCGACCACTCCGTGAAGTCGAAGGCCGACGGACCCCACCAGGCGGAGACCACTGGTGCTCAGCAGATGTTCCGCCGCAAGTCGGGCTGAGCCCGGTTCGCCCACCCGGATGAGACGGCCGAGGGTCCCGCGACGTCGCGGGACCCTCGGCCGTTCGGCAGTGCGGGATCTGTCAGGCGCGTGCCTCGGCGAGCCCGACGAGCGTGCGGATGCCGTGGCCGGTCGCACCCACCGGGGTGTAGCCGTAGGCTGTGTCGTCGTTGTAGGCCGGGCCCGCGATGTCGAGATGGGCCCACGGGATCGGTGCGCCGTCGGGCCCGTCCCCGACGAACTCCTCCAGGAAGAGTGCGGCGGTGATCATGCCGCCCTCACGGCGCCCGGTGTGCTTGATGTCGGCCACGTGCGACGTCATGTCGGTCTTCAGATGGTGCAGCAGCGGGATGGGCCACATCGACTCGCCGGCCACGTCAGCCGCCTCGATGACCTCCCGGCTGACGTCGGCGTCGTTGGTGAGCACCGCGGTCGTGCGCGGCCCGAGGGCCAGCACGGCGGCGCCGGTCAGTGTCGCCACGTCGATGACCAGGTCGGGACCGACCTCTGAGGCGTAGGACAGCCCGTCGGCCATCACCAGCCGGCCCTCGGCGTCGGTGTTGATGACCTCGACCGTCTTGCCGTTGCGCATGCGCAGCACGTCGCCCGGACGCTGGGCGTCGGCGCCCGTCATGTTCTCGGCGAGGCACAGGTAGGTCGTGACCGCGATCGGCAGCCCCAGCGCGGCGATCGCCGCGGTCGCGGCGGCGACGGTCGCCGCGCCCGACATGTCGTCCTTCATCGTGATCATGCCGGTCGCCGGCTTGATGCACAGCCCGCCGGAGTCGAAGGTGATGCCCTTGCCGACGAGCGCGAGGTGAGAGACGGCCGGCTTCGCCGGCTTGTAGGTGAGTTTCACCAGGCGCGGCGGGCGGGCCGATCCGCGGCCGACACCGATGAGGCCGCCGCATCCCTGCCTGGCCAGGGCCTTCTCGTCGAGCACGTGCACACGCACCGGGGTGCCCGCGAAGTGCTGCTTGGCGCGGTCGGCGAACGATGCCGGGAACAGATCGACCGGCGGGGTGTTGATCAGGTCTCGGGCCCAGGCCTGCTCCTCGGCGATGATCTGTGCGCGCTTGGCGGCACTTCGGGCCTGCCGCGCCGCGGACGTGTGCACGGTGATCCCCGTCAGCGGGGTCGTGGGCTCGCTGCGGTAGGGCGTGAAGGCGTAGGCGCCGAACAGTGCGCCCTCGGCGACCGCGGTCGCGAGCGCGGCCGTTTCGGCCGGGAAGCAGAAGGATGCCTTGGCCGCCTTGCCGGCGAGTTCGCGCGCGGCGGAGCCCGCGGCACGGCGCACCGCCTCCGCGTCGTCGTCGGTCGGCTCATCGGTGAGGCCGGCGCCGCATACCAGCACGAGCCGGTCGTCGCCCGGCAGACCCGGCACGCGCAGGACCTCGTCCTCGTCGCCGGTGGCGTGGAGGATCTCGAGGGTCCGGTCGAGGTGGTCCAACCCCTCCTGGTCGAGGTCCGGGACCGCGGCGACCCGGGCGGCCGCACCGTCCTTCAGCGACATGAACACCAGTGCCTGGGTTCGGGTGCCGGACGCCGGCCTGCTGGTCATGGACAAGGTGGTCAACGCTTGATTCCTCTCACATCTCGTCGTGGCGGCCGGTGTGCCGGCAGGGGCCGGCGTGCCGCCGAGGACAGTTCCCCCACCGGGGAGGATACGCGGCCCGCAGGACGGTAGCGTGCGGCGTATGACTGATGCCACATCGAATGCTGCACCGCTGACCTCTCCGCTGCACGAGCGCCACGTGTCGCTCGGCGCCAAGATGGCCGACTTCGGGGGATGGCAGATGCCGCTGCAGTATCCGGGCGGCGGCGTGATCGCCGAGCACACGGCCGTCCGCGAGCGGGTGGGCATCTTCGACGTCAGCCACCTCGGCAAGGCGCTCGTGAAGGGGCCGGGCGCGGCCGACTTCGTCAACAGCTGTTTCACCAACGATCTGCGCAAGGTGCAGCCGCCCAAGGCGCAATACACGATGTGTTGCGACGACGAGACCGGCGGCGTCGTCGACGATCTCATCCAATATTTCCGCAGCGAGGACGAGCTGCTGCTGGTGCCGAACGCGGCGAACACGGCCGAGGTCGTGCGGCGGCTGCAGGTGGCCGCCCCGGACGGCATCGACATCACCGATCAGCACCAGGACTACGGCATCATCGCCGTGCAGGGCCCCAAGTCGCTCGATGTGATGCGCGCGCTCGGCCTGCCGACCGACAGTGATTACATGTCGTTCACGACGGCCGACTGGCAGGGTCGCGACGTGATCGTGCTGCACTCGGGTTATACGGGGGAGAAGGGCTTCGAGCTGGTCCCGAAATGGGAGGATGCCCCGGCGCTGTGGGATGCGCTCACCGAGGCGATGGCGCCGTTCGACGGCCTGCCGTGTGGGCTCGGGGCACGCGACACGCTGCGCATGGAGATGGGGTATGCGCTGCACGGCCACGAACTCTCGATGGACATCACGCCCAACATGGCTCGGGCGGGCTGGGCGATCGGGTGGGAGAAGGACGCCTTCTGGGGCAAGGATGTGCTGGCGCAGCAGAAGGCGGCGAAGGACTATCGCCTCTCCCGCGGCCTGCTCGCGACCGGCCGCGGAATCCCCCGGCAGGGCTGCGACGTCAAGGACGCCGAGGGCAACGTTGTCGGCGTGGTCACATCGGGCACCATGTCTCCGACCCTGAAGACCGGCATCGCGCTCGTGCTGCTCGACCGCGGGATCAAGGTCGACGACGAGGTCGTGGTCGACGTGCGCGGACGCGAACTGCCGATGAAGGTCGTCAAGCCTCCCTTCGTGCAACCCGGCACGAAGTAGGCCGCCGCCGGGTGACCTTGCGCGGGTCAGAGGCAGGCGGCCGCGGCGAGCAGGCTTGCGGCAAGGGTGATCTCGACGGCAGCTCCGAGGACGTCGCCGTTGATGCCGCCCAGCCGCCGCACGCATCGGCGCAGCAGGACCGCGCCGGCCAGCAGCCCCCCGAGCAGCGCCACCGGCGGTGCCCACCAGTGCACGTCACCGAGCACTCCCACACCCGCGCCCGCCGCGAAGAGCACCGCAACGATGACCGCGGCGGCGCTGCGGGGCACGCTCTGGGCGACCGTCGCGCCGAGACCTTCCGGCAGCGCGGCCGGTATGCCGTCGGCGCACGTCAATGTGGGCGCAGCGCGACTGAGGACGACGGCGAAGCCCGCGAGCGCGGGAGCCTGACCCAGGAGCACCGCGGCGCACGCGATCTGCAGCAGCAGCGTGAGCGTGAGGGCAGCTGCGCCGGACGGCCCGACGTCGCCGGTGTGCATGACCGCGAGCGCGCGGTCGCGGTCATAGCTCGCCGAGAGGCCGTCGGCGGTGTCGGCGAGTCCGTCGAGGTGGATGCCGCGGGTGCACAACTGCAGCGCGATGACGCCGCAGCAGGCCTGCACCATCGGCGGCAGGCCGACGAGGTGGGCGAGCCATACCACGACACCGACGGGGACGAGCAGCAGCGCCCCGACCGCGGGCGCCAGAGTCATGGCGGCGCCGGAGCGTACGCGGTCGATCGTGCGTGGCGGAGGGACGGGCAGGGCCGTCAGGGTGCCGACCGCGAGGCGGGCTGCGTCGGCGATCAAGGTCAGCCGACGACGGGGAAGTCGGAGATGTCCATGACGCGGCCGGCGATCGTGACGACGGTGCGGTTGCTGACGGCGCTCATCCGCGCGTTGACCCGGCCGAGCAGGTCCTGGAAGAGCCGGCCGGACGGTGTGGAGGGCACCACGCACAGTCCGACCTCGTTGCTCACGGCGACGCAGTCGAAGGGGGCGTTGGCCCAGAGGGCGCACAATTCCTGAGTCGCGGTGTCGACGAGTTCGACGGCCTTGTCGGCATCCGCCCACGCGTTGGCGTTGTCGACCAGCGCCGTCACCCAGGTGCCGAGGCAGTCGACGAGGACAGGGTGGCGCGATCGCAGGATGGTGCGCGTGACGTCACTGGTCTCCTCGGTGTGCCACGCCTTGGGACGAGCCGCTCGGTGCGCCTCGACACGCTTGGCCCACGCGGGATCGTCATCGCCGGGTGCTGCACCTGGCGTGATCACCACCACGGGCTCATCCTTGGGCAAGAGTGAGCCGGCGTAGCGGCTCTTGCCACTGCGCACACCCCCGAGCACGAGCGTCGTCGTCATAAGCGGATCACCGTCCTCTTGCAAACTTCCGTCCCACCGGGGACAGCCTAATGCCGGTCCAACTGGGGGCCGCGGTGGTCGAAGGTCGTCGGTGCGTCGAACGCCGCTCGGCGCATGGCGCGGCGCAGCGCGGTCAATACCGGGCGGCAGGCGAGCAGCACCAGCGCCGCCGTCAGCACGGCTCTCGGCAGGTCCCAGCCGAGGGACGTGAGCCCGTAGAAGACTGCATAGTGCTGCAACTGGGTGATCAGCGGGTCGGCGACGACGAAGCCCGCGCCGTGGGGTGCCGTGGCGCCGAGGAAGGGCCAGAACCACAGGTTCATGATCATGCCGTATGCGAGCCCGGCGACGAAGCCGTATGCCGTCAGCATCCACCGCTCGGCCCTCGGGGGGACGCGAGGCAACAACGACGCGCCCAGGGCGACCCAGCCGCACGCGAACATCTGGAACGGCATCCACGGACCGACCCCGCTGGTGAGGAACGCCCCGGTCACGATCGTGAGGGCGCCGAGCAGGAACGCGCCGGCACGGCCGAGGGCGCGACCGCCGAGGACGAGCAGGAAGAACATCGGCTCGAGCCCGGCGGTGCCCGCCGACAGCACCCGCAGGGCGCCGCCCATCGCCGCGAGCACGCCGAGCACCGCAACCTGTTTGGCGTCCATACCTCCGCTCGAGAGCTCGGCGATCAGCACCAGCGACAGCAGCCCGACGAGCACGGGGAACAGCCACGGCGCGTCATTGCCGGTGGCGAGGGCAGCCTTCGACGAGACGAAGAACGGCCAGATGAAGCTCATCAGGCCGATGACCGTCATCAACGCCATGGTGATGGTGGACGATGCGCTCCAGGTGAGGACGGGCCGCGGGCGCGGGTTCATTGCGGCACCTCGCCGGCGCGACGGGCGGGGACCGGGGCCGCGGAATGCGGGGCGGGTGTGGTGCGCTCCGTCGCCCGTAGGACGTCGTCGACGGTCAGGAAGGTCCGTGGGTGCATGACCTTGGCGACTTGAGGAGCGAACGCCATCGAGTCACAGAGGATCTCTCGTGCCGCACCCTCCGCGATGACATCACCGTCCGCGATCAGCAACACGTCGTCCGCGACCTCGGCCGCCATCTCGACGTCATGGGTGGCCATGAGCACGCAGCCGCCCGCCGCGGTCCGCTCGCGCAACAGCGTGGCGAGGCGGCGTTTGGCTCCGTAGTCGAGGCCCCGCGTCGGCTCGTCGAGCAGGAGCACGGTCGGGTCGCCGGTCAGGATGACCGCGACCGCGAGCAGCACCCGCTGGCCCTCGGACAGGTCGCGTGGATGCCTGGTCGGGTCGAGGTCGGCCAGACGGTGGAGTATGCGCCGGCAACTGCCGGGCGGCGCGCCGAAATCCCGGTCGGCGGCATGGCATTCGGCGTCGACGGAGTCGGCCAGCAGCAGGCTGCCCGCGTCCTGGGGCACCATTCCGATCCGTCCGATGAGGTCTTTCGGGCGGCAGCGACCGGGTCTGACGCCGGCGGCCTCGACCGTACCGGACGTGACTCGCACCATCGCGCAGATCGCGCCCAGGAGAGTCGATTTGCCGGATCCGTTGCGCCCCATCAGGGCGGTGACGGCACCTCCGCGCACGGTCAGATCCAGCTCTCCGAGCACGGTGCGGCCGGATCGCCGCACGTGCAGACTGCGCGCGGTCACGGCGGCGTCACCCGTGGGGTCCGGCCGTGGCGCGGGCTGGGGCAGATCGTTGCGCAGATCGGCGGCCCGGCGGCGTGCGTCGCGCACCGACAGGGGCAGTGGCCGCCAGCCCATGTGCCGCCCCAGTTCGACGACCGGGGGCACGCTGGGCGCCCGGCTCATCGCGAGCGCGGGGGAGAGGAGCTCGCTGGCCACGCCGTCCTCCACCAGGATGACGCGATCGGCATGATGGATGGTGCGTTCGAGCCGATGCTCGGCGAGCACGACGGTCACCCCGAGGTCGTGGACCAGCCGGTCCAGCGATGCGAGCACCTCCTCGGCCGAGACGGGGTCGAGCGCGGACGTCGGCTCGTCCAGCACCAGGATGCGTGGCCCGGCGGCCAGCACGGACGCGACCGACACGCGCTGCTGTTGCCCGCCGCTGAGTTCGCGCAACGGGCGGGTGCGCAGCGGCGCCAGGCTGAGCAGGTCGAGCACCTCCTCGACACGGCGACGCATCGCCTGCTCGCCGACGCCGAGGGTCTCCATACCGAAGGCGATCTCCTCCTCGACCGTCTCGGTGACGAAGCCGGCCTGCGGATCCTGCCCCACGAAGCCCACGACCTCGGCCAGATCGCGCGGGCGGTGCGTGCGGGTGTCGCGTCCCGCGACGAGCACCTGGCCGGCGAGCGTGCCGCCGCTGAAGTGGGGGACCAATCCGTTGAGTGCACGCAGCAGGGTCGACTTGCCGCTACCGGTCGCACCCGCGAGCAGCACGAGTTCGCCCTCGTCGACGGTGAGTGCCGGGCAGCGCAGTGCCGGCGCGGCGGCGCCGGCATAGGTGATCGCGAGGTCGGAGGTGCGGATCATCGAGGCACCTGCGGCAGGTGGAGCGCGGGGCCCGACGGGGCCGCGGAATGCGGCGAGGCCTGCGCCCGACGCCGGTCCTCGCGGGCGGCTCGCCGCGGCGTGCGCGGGGCGAGCAGGGCCGGAGCGGCCGAGACGGCGATCGCGGCAAGGACGGGCGCCAGCGGCGGCGGCATCGTCACGGGGATCTGTGCGGGGACGATGCCCTCCCAGCCGCTGTGCATCCCCCAGGCCGTCACGGCGAGAGGGACCGCGCCGCTGATCGCCACCAGCGTCTCGGGCAGCCTCCACCGGTCGCGACGGTATGGCGTGCGGCGGTCGGCGCGCGCACCGGTCAGCAGCGCGGCCGACGCGATGGCGACGCCGCCGACGAGCATGAGCACGCCGACCGGTGTGGGCAGGGATCCTCCCAGCAGCGCGACGAGGCCGGTGAGCGTGCCGGCAAGCCCCACCACGGTGAGGGCGCTGGCACGCCGCCGGTGGGCACGGCTGCGCGTGATGCGGCCATATCCGCGCGACTCCATCGACGCCGCGAGATGAATCGCCCGCTCCAGGGAGTTCTCGAGCACGGGAACGATGAGCGCCGCCGTCTCCCTGAGGCCCTTGCCGCTGTGGCCGCGCAACCGGCGGGCCTGTCGGGCGGCCGCGGCGTCGTCGGCCAGTTGGGGGATGTAGGTGAGGGCGACGACGACCGCCGTGCCCGCGTCATACAGGGTGGCGGGCACGTATCGCAGCAGGCGCCGTGCGTCGGCGAGGGCGTTGCACGCCCCCACACACAGCAACACGGTGGCCAGTTGCAGGCCCTTGTACAACGCGTCCACGAGGGCGGCGAGCTTGATCGGGCCGCCGAGCCGGACGCCCGCCATCCATCCGGGCAGCGGCACCTCGGGCAGCGACACCACGGTGACGCGTCCGCCGACGGACGAGCCGAGCAGCACCATCATCACCACGCGCAGCGCCACGGCCACGAGTGCGATCGAGAGGAACACGCCGATGGCGTTGGTCGTGCCGATTTCCTTGCGCTGAAGCACGACACAGGCGATGACCGCGCAGATGGCCGCCAGCAGGAACGGGTTGGTGGTGCGGGTCGCGGTTGCGGCCAGCAGCAGACCCCATGACCACCAGGCGACCGGGTGCAGCAGCCTGGGGTGGGATAAGCGGTCGGCCAGAGGACGCATGCCGGAAGGTCAGTCCTGATCGATGCTGCGGCGGCGGCGAAGAGCCAGCAGCACGCCGCCGATGACGAGGACGAAGATCACGATCGGTATGACGATCAGCACGGCCTGGCTGCTCGTCGACGAGGTCGGGTTGGCGGAGTACGCCCCCTTGTCGGGGTTACCGGCCGCCCCGGTCGGCGTCGACGTGGCGTGGGCGCCGGCCACCGCGATGTGCACGGTCTTGTCGGGTGCCTTCTGCGCCGCGGTCGGATGCTTCACCTCGCCGCCGCATCCGCCGGCGGGCCAGTCGTCGATGCCGCACACGAGACCCTTCGAGAGCCGCACTGTGCCGACGGCGGCGAGCACGTCGGACCCCGTCGCCTTCGTCGGGACCGAGGCGCATTTGGCGATGGGCTTCGGGGGATTGCCCTTCGAGGCGTCGGCCGCGCGGCCGTAGTCGATGACCACCGCGACGCGCTTCTTGCCGCTCGCCTTGGGTGTGTCGCCGCACACCTGCTTGAACGTCACCGTTCCGCGCGGATGCCGGTTGCCGGACGTGCCGGACACCGCCCAGCGCCAGCCTTCGACCGACCCGTCGGCCGGATGCGTCTTGGCCGGTCCGTTCTGGGAGAACTTCCACGTCGAGCCCTTCAACTGCCAGTAGCCCCAGAACTGGTATGTGGAGCCCGCGGCGTCGGCGTTCGATGTCGGCAACGCGAGTGCGACGAGGGCGAACAGCAGCGCCGACAGTGTGACGAGACGACCTGTCCGGGCGGGATGGGAGCGCATGTGGGTGAGCCTCGAGCCTTCCTGCGGACAGGGTCCGGGCCAGCAGGTCGGGTGCTCGCGCGGGCTCCGATCCGCGACCACGACGGATGTGTTGAAGCCTCGACCCCGGCAGGTGCTCCGACTTCGAGGTGTCTCGTCACGGTTGCGGGTCAGCGCCGGAGTCCCACCGGCTTCCCCTGCACGCGGGTCACTAGGTGCCTCAAAGATGACACCAGGGGATCGTTATGTCAAAGACGGTCCGGACGGCGGCAGAGTTTGGGACGCTGAGGGTATGAAGAGCACGATGCAGACGACGCCGCTGCTGATCTCCACCCTGCTTCGCTACGGCACCACGGTGCATGCCCGCAGCGAGGTCGTCACCTGGACCGGTGAGGGCTCCCGGCGCATGACCTATGCCGAGGTCGGCGACCAGGCCGCCCAGCTCGCCCATGCGCTGCGCGAGCTGGGCGTCACCGGAGACCAGCGGGTCGGCACGTTCATGTGGAACAACGCCGAACACCTGGTGGCCTATCTCGCGGTGCCGTCGATGGGGGCGGTCCTGCACGCACTCAACATCCGGCTGTTTCCGCAGCAGCTGGCCTATGTCACCCGTCACGGTGGCAGCGAGGTCGTCATCGTGGACAACACGCTGGCCGATCCGTTCGCGAAGCTGCTGGAGCACTTGCCCGATGTGCGGCACGTCATCGTGAACGGCCCGATCGACGACGCGACACGGCAGGCGCTGGGGGCTCCTTCGCAGGTCGAGGGCGTGCACGACTACGAGGCGCTGCTGGAGGGTCGTCCGACCACATTCGAGTGGGCCGAGGAGATGGACGAGAACGACGCGTCGTCGATGTGCTACACCTCCGGCACCACCGGCAATCCGAAGGGTGTCGCCTACTCTCATCGCAGCAACTACCTGCACGCCATGGGTGTCGCCTCGACGCTCGGGGTGACGGCATCCGACCGGCTGCTGATCGTCGTGCCGCTGTTCCACGCCAACGCCTGGGGCTTCCCGTATGCCGCGATGGTCACCGGGAGCACGCTGGTGATGCCCGACCGCTTCCTCCAGCCGGAGCCGCTGGCGGCCATGCTCGAGCGTGAGCACGTCACCGGCGGCGCCGGTGTGCCGACCATCTGGGGAGGTCTGCTGCAATATCTCGACTCGCACGAGGTCGACCTGTCCGAGTGCCGCATGCTCATGGTGGGCGGCTCGGCGCCGCCGCCGTCGCTGATCCACAACTTCTGGGACCGCTACCACATCGACGTCATCCACGGGTGGGGCATGACCGAGACGTCGCCGGTCGGCAGCCTGGCGGTCGCGCCGGTCGGGATCGAGCCGGAGAGCGACGCGTATTGGTCCTACCGCACCAGCCAGGGGCGCCTGTTGTGCGGAGTCGAGGGCAGGCTGATCGGCCCCGACGGCACGCAGCAGCCGTGGGACGGGGAGGCCGTCGGGGAACTCGAGGTGCGCGGTCCCTGGATCACGGGGTCCTACTTCTCCAACGGCTCGGAGTCGCAGGCTGAACTCGACGCCATGGCAGCCAAATTCCATGACGGGTGGCTGTGCACCGGCGATGTCGGCTCGCTCACGCCGGATGGTTATCTGCACCTGTCGGACCGCGCGAAGGACATGATCAAGTCCGGAGGCGAATGGATCAGTTCGGTGGATCTGGAGAACGCCATCATGGGGCACCCGGCCGTGGCCGAGGCCTCCGTGGTGGGCATTCCCGACCCCAAGTGGGACGAGCGGCCACTGGCGACCGTCGTCGTGCGCGAGGGCGAGCAGGTGACGCCGGAGCAGCTGCGTGAATATCTGGAGGGCAAGGTCGCCCACTGGCAGGTGCCCGAGCAGTGGGCGTTCATCGACGAGGTGCCCAAGACCAGCGTCGGCAAGTTCGACAAGAAGCAGTTGCGAGCCAGGTATGCCGACGGCGAACTCGCCGTGCAGCGAGTCGAGTAGGACGTGACACGAGCAGCCGGCCGGTCACCCGATGCGGGTGGCCGGCCGGCTGCCGTGTGACGGGTTCAAAGACGCCCGGACTTGACCACCCGGCTGAGGAACTGCTGCGTGCGCGGTTCGTGCGGGTTCTCGAAGATCTCCTTCGGGGAGCCCTTTTCGAGGATCTGCCCCTGCTCGAGGAAGCAGACCTGACTCGACACCTCCTTGGCGAAGCCCATCTCGTGGGTCGCCAGCATCATGGTGAGGCCCTGATGGGCAAGGTCGCGCACGATCTCCAGCACGTCACCCACCAGCTCCGGGTCGAGCGCCGCGGTGATCTCGTCGAGCAGCATGATCCGCGGCTCCATCGCGAGCGCGCGAACGATCGCGACACGTTGCTGCTGACCTCCGGAGAGCATGTCGGGGTAGGCCTTCGCCTTGTCCGACATGCCGACCGAGTTCAGGAGTGCCATCGCGCGCTCCTCGGCGTCCTTGCGCTTGACGCCGGCCACCCGGATCGGGGCGAGGGTGATGTTTTCCATCACCGACATGTGCGGGAAGAGGTTGTAGCTCTGGAACACGATGCCGACGTCGCGGCGCAGCCGGTTGAGGTCGACGCCCGCGCCGGTGACGGTGTCGTCGTCGATGGTGATCTCACCGCCGTTGACCTGCTCGAGCTGGTTGACGCAGCGCAGCAGGGTCGACTTGCCTGAGCCGGATGCTCCGATGAGGCAGACGACCTCGTGCCGTTTGACGCTGATCGAGACGCCCTTCAGCACCTCGTTGTGACCGTAGGACTTGTGCACGTCCTTGATCTCCAGGAATGCCATACCTCAGCCTCCCGCCCGCTTGGCCGCGTCACGCTTGATCAGCTGATCGAGGAAGCGCGCCTGCGGGATGGTGATGATGATGAAGAAGATCGCTGCGAGAGTGATCGGGGAGATGTTGAACAGTTTGGACTCCCAGAACTTCGCCGTGAGCAGGACCTCGGAGATCCCGGCCGCCGAGAGCAGCGCGGTGTCCTTCTGCAGGCTGATGAAGTCGTTCAGCAGCGGAGGGATCATCCGGCGCACACCCTGCGGCACGATGACGCGTCGCAGGGTCTGCACGTAGCTGAGCCCCAGCGACCGCGCCGCCGCGCTCTGGCTGGGGTGAATCGACGCCAGACCGGCGCGATACACCTCGGCGACGTAGGCGGAATACGTCAGGGTCAGGGCGATCACGCCCATGAACGCCGGATTCCACCTCGTCATCGTCGAGAACGCGAGCGGCAGCCCGAAGACCACCAGGAAGATCGTGACGATCGCCGGAATGGCGCGGAAGATGTCACAATAGACGGTCGAGATCAGGCGCAGTGGCGCACCCGCCCGGCCGGGCAGCATGCGCATGACCGCAAGCAGCAGGCCGAGGATGAGCACGAACACCTGCGCGACACAGGCGACCCAGATGTTGATCCAGAACGCCTTGATCATCTCGGGGAATGCCTTGCCCCAGGTGTCGACCGCGAAGAAGTAGCGAGCCACGCCACCGCCGTTGCCGACACCGATCCACAGCAGCCCGCCGATGATCAGAACGGCTGCGCCGTAGCCCATGCCGATCATGACGTCCTCGCGGGCACGTGCGGCCGTTCGGCGTGCGGCCACGAGTTTGCCGGAGTTCAGCTGCGCGGCCCGCTCGCGGGCTCCCATGAAGCCCTTGAAGGTGGGCCACAGGGGGTAGAGCGAGATCAGCACGAGGATGGCTCCGACGATGTCGGAGATCGCGCCGCCCTGGTTGTAGTCGCGCAGCAGCAGCGCGGCATACACCATGAGGGCGATCCCGAGGGCGTCCACGATCAGCGCGAGCACGCCGACGCCGATCACACCCTTGGGCGGGCTCGGCTCGGGCGCCGACTGCACGTCGTCGCGCACGAGATTACCGGCAGTCACATGGATCAGCTCCTTAGTTCAGGCGTCCTGCATGTCCTCACTTGAGCTTCCACACCGGCACGGAGTTCGGGTCGCCGCCGAATGCCGGGCCGAGATACGTCTTGGACAGCTTGTCCAAGAAGCCGCTCGACTTCAGCTTCTCGATGCCCTTGTCGAACGCCGTCTGGTTCTTGGAGCCCTTCGGGTAGATCGCGCCGTAGTGCTCGCCGGTCTTGTACTGGCCCGCGACCTCGAGCTTGCCGCCTGTCTGCTTGGCCTCCGCCAGCACGATGGCCGTGTCGAGCAGCGCGACGTCGGACTGGCCCGACAGCACGCTCTGATACAGCGTCTGCGAGTCGGGGTAGATGCGCTGGGTCTTGCACTTCAGCTTGTCCTTGAGGAAGGGCACCTCGGTGGTGCCGGAGTAGGCGGCGCAGCGCTTGCTGGTGATGTTGTCGGCCGTGACACCGGAGCCCTTTCGCACCAGGACGCCGATGTTGGAGTCGAAGTAGGGCTTGGAGAAGTCGAC
>CAYPQR010000018.1:14231-17425 GCA_964412865.1 uncultured Intrasporangiaceae bacterium | reverse complement strand
CGCAGCGACGCGCTGACCGTCGGCCGTGGGTTGAATCTGTTGTAGCCACAGAGACGCTCGCGCGGCGGCTACAGCCAGCCCCGGCGCAGTGCCTGGACGCCGGCCTGGAACCGGCTCGTGACGCCGAGGTCGGACATGAGGTCGGAGACACGTCTGCGGACGGTGCGCTCGGAGATGCCGAGGTGCCGGGCGATGGCCTCGTCCTTCATACCGGTGCCGAGTAGATCGAGCAATTGGCGCCCACCGTCCGGAGTGTCGGTCTCGACGTCGGAGGACGACGTGTCGAACACCGGCGTGCCCTTCGTCCAGGTGGCTTCGAACAATGCGACCATCGCGTCGCACAACCGGGACTGGCCGACGACCACCGCGGTCGTGCGCGTGCTCTCCTCGGCGGATGTCAGCGGAACCATCGCCGTGTGCGAGTCGATGACGACCATCTTGAGCGGCACGTGCGACAGGACCCGAGCCTCTTCACCGAGCGTGGTGATCTCGCGAATCACCTCCAGTTTGTGAGGGATCGAGAGTGCCTCGGACGCGTATACGGTGCGTACGCTCACCCCGCGACGCAGCAGCGCCCGCTCACCCGGAGTCACCGTCCTGTCGACCCCGACGTATGGCGGCGCATCGATGGCGAGCACCTCGTGCTCGGCTGTGCGCAACAGCGACTCCAGCCGGGTGCTCACCTCGAACGGACCGTCCAGGACCTCCACGAGGCGGTGCGGGTCCGCGCGCAGCATACGTTCGCGGTAGTCGGCCGCATAGGACGCGATGGCGGCCGTCGTGCGCTCCAGTTCGGCCTGCCGAGCGCGCACGAGAGCGGGAATGCCGACCCGAGGGTCGACGGGCGTGTAGCTGGGCGGTGGCCCCTGGTCGATCACGGCCAGCCCCGACTCGACCAGATGATCGACGCAGATCACGACCTCGGACGGCCCCGCAGCCATCCGATCCGCGAGTTCGGCCAGCGTCAGGCTCGGGTGTCGCAGGAGCAGACGGTATGCCTGTTCCTCGTCATCGGACAGGCCGATTCCCCGGAGCATCACGATCCCTCGACGAGTTGCAGGACAGGGTCATCATCCTACTGACCGCTTCAGGCCAGTGACCGGAAGCTGAACATGTCACACGCTCCGCAAGGCATCGCCGGTTGGAAGGATGGTCAACCGCGCCCATGTGCGCGCACCCATCCCCTAGACGAAGGACAGGTCCCCCATGAGATCCCGTGCTCGCGGGCCACGAGCGGTCTGCATCGCCGCCGCCGTGGCTGCAGCGCTCGCCATGACCGGCGGCACGGCGGTCGCCACGACCGCCGGCGGCCACCCCGACCGCTCGCCGCACTTCACCGCGTCCCAGTTGGCGCAGAGGACGAAGCGCTACATCCCCCGCAGCGACGGGACGCCGGGCCTGGTGGCGGACGCCTCCGGTGGATCCGGTGCTGTGGCTCCACGCAGCGCCACGGGCTCGACGAGAGGCGACCAGGACGCCGAAGGGTTCGAGTCCAAGGGCAGTATCGAGACGGCACGTGGCGCCGCGACGACACTCGCCCTCGCCGGCACCGGCGACTGGGCTGCCATCACCAGCGCCGGCACCATCGCCCGGTACGACTCCCGGGGCCACCTGAAGTGGCACGTGGGCATCCATGACCTGATCGAGGCGTGGCAGGTCACGCCCAAGCAGCCATACCACAGCGAGGATCTGACGCCGGTGATGTATGAGGGCTACAGCCCCTACCAGCCGACGTCGACGGGTCGCCACCCGTTCGCGTCAGCCGATTTCAACGGCGATCACGTCGCCGACGTCGCCGTGGCCTACCAATACGGCGTCGACCCCGCCAACCCGTTCACCGTGCCGGGCTCTGCCCTGACATCGGGAACGTTCGTCAGCATTCTGGACGGCCGCACGGGCAAGGTGATCTGGCACGTGTTGGTGCCGGGAACCGTCGGTTCGATGATCGCTCAGGACGGCAAGCTGATCTTCGCCGAGACCACCGGCCCGAACTCGGCGGCCAACGCTGTGCCCGAGCAGGCCGACAGCCGCAGCTCCCTGGTCGCCTATCGCTTCAAACCCGGTCATCGGGCACTCAACGCGACCAAGGCATGGACCTACAGCACGGGAGCCCCCGACGCCGACTGGACCGACATCGAGTCGATGGGGCGGGGCCGCATCACCGCGGGCTGGACGGACACGCCGATGGGCCTGGGCACGCCGCGTCCGCCGGATGGCCACGTGTTGGTCGTCGACACCCGCACCGGAAAGGCAGTCACGGACGTCAAGACCCCGGGGTATCCGCGGATCGTGCAGCGCGACGCCCGGGGCGACCGGGTGCTCGTCGCCGAGCAGAACGATCCGACGGAGGCCGTGCGCTGGTCCTTGACGAGGATCGACGTCCACACCGGCAGGCGCAGCGTCGTGGCGACCTTCGACGGCAAGATCCCGGAGTCCGTCGCGGTCAATGCACACCCGCACGGCAACCAGCCGCAGTACGTGGTGGCGCAGCTCGCGATCAACGACGACCTGACCGACGGCGCCTGGTCGATCGCGGGAATCGGTCGGTCCGGCCGGACGTCCTGGTCGCACACGACGAGTTCGACGGTCGGCGCCGCCGAGTCCCCGGTGCTCGGCATCACCATCGACGACCACGGCCACGGCCAGGTGCTCGCGGCCGTCGGTGACGGCGTCCAGCAATCGCTGAAGATGCCGGAAGGGCCCGACCACACCCAACTGGTGGCGCTCGATCTACGCTCGGGTGAGCGCGCCTGGCGACGGGACGGAGCGGTGACGGGTGACCGCATCACGCCATACCGCGGGGGCTACCTGACGGTCGGGTATGACTTGACCGCCTGGCAGACCGACCGGCACGGGCGAGCCGAGGCAATGCCCATGATGGGCGACCTCTATGCCGCCGACACGTATGACGTCAACCATGACGGTGTGAACGACCTCATCGCAGCGGGCCAGAGCAAGGGCGTCTTCGCGTTGGACGGTAGGAGCCTGCGCGACGGCCGGATCAAGGTGCTGTGGAAGCAGGCGATCAGCGCGTCGGCCCACGCCGTACACGTGGCCCGTGTCGCGGGCCGGCACGGTCATACAGCGCGGCAAGTGGTCGTCGCGACGTCGCACGGTTTCGCCGTGCTCGACCCACATACGGGACGGATCGTCTCCGACGAGAACACCGGTGCGTTCCAATGGGACGACCCGGT
>CAYPQR010000018.1:0-14131 GCA_964412865.1 uncultured Intrasporangiaceae bacterium | reverse complement strand
CGGGACGGATCGTCTCCGACGAGAACACCGGTGCGTTCCAATGGGACGACCCGGTTGTCGACGGCCACATCGTCGCATCGAGTGACACCTCGGTCGGCGCCTACACGGCCGATGGACGACGGGTCTGGGCCTATCGGCCAAACGGCACAGGTGACCAGAACGTCATCTACTCCGCGCCTGCCACCGACGGTAAAGGCCGGATCTTCCTCGAATACGGCGGGGTTCGCACGTCCTTCTCAGGCACCTCCGCACCAGCGCCGACCGCGGTCGCGCTGGATGCCGCGCACGGCACCGAGTTGTGGACGAGACGGCCGTCTGCCGGCGCGAAGGCCGCCTGGATGCAGGCTCAGGCGGGCGTGCACGCCTCACCGGCCGTTCCCGGCGCGGACGGGCACGGTGTCGCCTTCGCGTTCGGCGGCGACAAGCCCGGATCCCGCGGGCACACCGTCATGATCGTGGACGGTCGGACGGGCGATACGGTCGACTCGAAGACCGGTAACGGTTCGGCAACCTTCCAAGGCTTCACCTCGGCGAAGGACCAAGGTCTGTTGTGGCTGCATGCATTCCAGATGACGATGCTGGCCACCGACGGTTCGGCGGCCTATGACTTGGCGACCATGGGCAACGTCTTCCAAGGCGTCTTCGCGACGGCAAAAGACGGATCCCGGGTGTTCGTCGGCGGTGAAGGCGGCGTGTCCGACTGGGCGACGCCGCTGCCGCACAGCGTCGATGGCAACTACTATCCGGGGCCGCTCGGATCGGCCTTCGCCTACTTCGCCGGCTCGGTGACCCCCTTGCCGATGGACGACGACCGCGCCACCGACCTGGTGGCTCTGCCGCACGACTATCAGGCATACAACCTGAGTCAGAACGTCGGAGCATACGGCGCGAATCCGCATGCGGTCGACGCCTACCCGCACGGGGTCGCCGTACTCCAGGCCACCGGCGCGAGGGCCGCGACGGGTGACGATGCAGCCGACTCGGCCCCGCCCGCTCGACGGAAGCGGGCGGCGACGGCGGCGCCGCTGCCGGTGCACACGATGCCCGTCGGGGTCGCAGAGGCGCCGCATCAGATCCTCTCGAAGCAGCCCGCCTCCGGTCATGTCGAGACCGCCGACATCCGGGGATACACGCCGAAGCAGTTGAACCGGCGTCTCGGACTCACGGGTGACGGATCGGGTCAGACGGTCGCCATCGCGATCGCCTACGACTACCCCACGGCGAAGGAGGATCTCAACCACTACTCGCAGCAGTTCGGCCTTCCGCAGACCTGCGACGTCGCGCCCGATCAGACGGACTGCTTCCACTTCGAGGTGACGTATGCCGACGGCACCAAGCCGGCCAGCGACGCGAACTGGAACCAGGAGGCGGCGCTCGACATCGAGTCGGTGCATGCCGTCGCGCCGAAGGCCCGGATCGTGCTCGTCGAGGCAAAGGATGCCAGTGCGGCAGCCCTCTACCGGGCCGTCGATGCCGCGGCGACGTTGAACCCGGCTGCCATCAACAACAGTTGGGGGATGCCGGAGTTCTCCGAGGAGTCGTTCTATGACTCCCATTGCGATCTGACGAACTCCGTCTGCGTGCAGTCCACCGGTGACGCAGGCCATCCGGCCGGCTACTCCAGCACGAACCCGCACGTCCTCGCCGTCGGCGGGACACACCTGGAGCTGGATGCCGGAGGAAACACGATCAGCGAGTCCGCGTGGGCGAGCGGCGGAGGCGGCTTGAGCTATTTCGAGGAGCGGCCCGCCTATCAGAAGTCGGCGAACCGAACGGGCCGCCGCGGCACCCCGGACGTCAGCTTCGACGCAGACCCCCACACGGGCATCGCGATGTATGTGACGGTGCAAGGCCAGCATTATTGGATGCAGGTCGGAGGAACCAGCTTGTCCTCTCCTCTGTGGGCCGGCATTCTCTCCACCGCGGACCAGCTGCGGGTCGCGCACGACAAGTCGCCGCTCGTGGTCGACGGCAAGCACGGTGACACCCTGCATCGAGCCGTCTATGACCTGGGCGACGCTCTGTTCGACGTCACGGACGGCTCGAACGGCCTCTGCGGCGCGGAGTGCACCGCCGGGCCCGGCTATGACACGGCGACCGGCCTGGGCTCGCCGCTTGCAGGCATTGACGTGGCACTGGCGAAGAAGTAGCGACGCCAACCTGATCGATGCCGGCAGTGGCCGGTGGAAAGGGGCGGACTCGACACACGTCGAGTCCGCCCTTCGCTCCCCGTGCGCTCGGTCCGCACGACACGATCAGGTGCGGCGTGACATCCGGTCACGGCCCCATCGCCATGCCTTGCGGGCCCAGTCGAGACCGTCGCCGCCGGAATCCTCCTCGTCGCCCGAGCTCTCGTCGGCCGGTGCTGATTCGTCGTCGATCCATCGCTGCGCGTCCCGCTGTGCCGTGGTGGTGGACTCGGCGAGCACCGAGGTCATCGGATAGACGTTTCGTGGCCCGATGACCCGAAGTGCGCCGGTCGCGTCGAGTTGGCGCGCGACGTGTGGGGTGATCCCGCTGATCTTCAGCAGGCATCCCGAGGCGCCGAGTTGGGCCGCGTAGCGGGTGATCACGTTGATGAAGGTGCTGCCGAGGTCTTCCTTGCCCCGCAGGGTGACGATGACGACGCAGCCCCGTGACTCCGGAGTCAAGGAGGGCAGCGCAGAGTCGAAGGGGTCGGCCGACGCGAAGAACAGGCTTCCGTAAGGCCGCAACACCACGATCTCGTTCTGGCCCAAAGTCTTCGGTGGATCGACCTCGCGGACCGCCCCGTCATCGCCGATCACCCACCGGCGCACCGTCACTCGATTCGCCTGACGGGCGACGTGCAGGATGATCGAGATCGCGATCCCGACGAGCACGGCATACTGCAGCGGGATCAGCAGAGTCAGCGCGAAGGTCGCGGTCATGACGCTGGCCTGCACGACCCCCGTCCGCCAGACCATCAGGATCTGGTGCGGCTTGAGCGACTTGACGCCGACCACGATCAGCAGGCCGGCAAGAGCAGGCATCGCGACGAATCCGACCAGGCCGGAAAGCGTCAGAACGATCACCAGCATGACCACGCCGGCCACCAGCTGTGCAACCCTGCTACGTGCGCCGGCACCGGTGATGATCGCCGTCGCCGACATGGAACCGCCGACCGGGAGGCCGTGGAACAGCCCGCTGGCGATGTTGGCCACACCCTGCCCGCGGAAGTCACCGGATGCGTCGGGATACGTGCCGTCGGGGTTCGGGACGGACTTGCTGATGGCCGCGCCCTGCACGAGGCCGACGAATGCCAGCGCGACCGCCGGGACGAGCAATGACGGCATCATGCCGAACGCGGGCAGTTGCGGGGTGGGCAATGAGGAGAGGATCTTGGTCGTGTCGTTCAGCTGATGCACGTGCAGGACGGGAATGGCCGCGATCCCTGATCCGATGATGATCGCGACGACCATCCCGAGAGCCCCGACGCGGGTCCGATCCAGCGTGACGATGACGGCCATCGTCACCAGCCCGATGAGCACACTGGTCCACGACCACGAGAAGATATGGATGCAGGTGTCGAAGGCCTGGAGGACCTTGTTGGCCCCATTACTCTGGTAGTCAGTCAGATTGGCGAGCTGCCCGAGCACGATGTTGACGGCGACCGCATTGACGAATCCCGTCAGCACCGCATTCGGCACCCAACGGACGATCCAGCCGAGCCCCGCGATCCCGAGCGCGAGCATGATCGCCCCCGTGAGGATCACCAGCGTGAACAAGGCCCGCTGTGCATCGTCTCCGCCGTCTTGCACGGCCGGCACATCGGAAACCACGACCGCCATTGCTCCGGTTGCCTGGACGGTCATGAACGCCGAACTGGTCGCCAGGGCACCGAATATCGTGCCGTAGATATAGCCGTAGAGCCCGAACATCGGGTTCACGCCCGCGAGCAGCCCCTCGGCGAGGCCGTCCGGCACACTCTCCACGCCGAGCACGAGACCGGCGGGTACGTCCTTCTTCCAGGTGCGCAGTGAGAAGCGACGCCTCCATCGTCCCACCGCTGCGAGGGCTGGTCCGGACTTCATGTGATGCCAGGCAATCCCACACTCACGACCGCACGTCGTGCCCAGCGTGGCCAGTGGTCGCCGGTGTTGCGGCATCGCTCGCTGCATCGTCCGTCCGAGACCGGCCCGCAGGCTGCTGGAGGATGCTGACGATTGCGAGCACGATGAGGGCGACGACTCCCGTGGTCACGACGACGTCGACCGATAGCGGTCTGGACAGGATGATCACGGCCGCGACGGCCAGTGCGATGGCGATCCTGATCGGGACGCGCTGCGCATACAGCACATCGCCGACCTTCCCGGCATCGAAACCCGCGCCACGCAAGTGATTCCGTGCACTACCCGCGGCAGACGAGTATGCACCGCGCAGCGCAGCCGTCGACGTGAACGGTCCGGAGATCCAGGTGACGATCGCCACGCCGATCCCGAGGACGAGGGCAGCGGTCGCGGTGTCGCGCATCTGATCGGTCGCCGTGTCGAACAGCAGGTCGGTCGGTGCCGACGGCGGGAGTGTTGCGGTCAATGCGTTCAGTCCGACCACGAATCCGAGCTTCAGCAGCAGCATGACGAGCGCGACACCGATGGATGCTCCGAGCAGCGCCGTCAGGCGACGGCGCGCCACCACGACACCAGCGACCAGGAACGCCAGGCAGAGCCACAGCAGCCAGGTTCCCAAAGCGACGACCGTTCGGTAGACCACCTGAGCGGCGCCGAGGTCGCTGGCGTCCGCGATCGGGACGGTCTTGTGCACGGCGGGAATGCGCTTCGCCACATCGACGCCGCGATCGATGAGATGTTGTTTGATCCGCTCGACGATCGGGCCGAGTTGGATGCCGATCGCGCCGTTGTCCTGGGCCTGTAGCACGGCATCCGGATCGTTGCGCATTGTTGCCGTCATCTGGTCGTGACTGATCCTCAACGCCTTCTTCCAGGCGGCCGGGAACGCGTCCGACCGTACGAAGTCGGTCACACCGGTCTTCATCAGGTTGCGCAGCCCCTGCGAGATGGGCCCGCGCAGAGCCTCGAGCGCGCTGTTGGTGCGCGCGTTGGTGCCGAGATCCTCGATTCCCTGGATCAGCTCGTCGCTGATCCGATCGGTGTCGACCTTCGTGTCGATCGCGTTCATCGTGCGGTCGATGACGTAGTCCTGCACATCCCGGTCAGCCGCGAGCGGCGCATACGTCGCCACGAATTGGTCGGTGTCGACCAGGGTGGCCTTGCCCCACGCAGTCACGACCGCCAGCGGAGCCAACAGGCAGCCGATGACGATCAGGCATACCGACAGCACCGTCCAGCCCCGCCCCCGAGGCCCCGGCCCGGTCGTCGGGGCGGACACGACCTGGCTCCCGTCGGTCACTGTGCGAGGATCCGGGCCTTCTGCGCCGCGAACTCCTCGTCGGTGAGGACACCCTGTTGACGCAGCGCGGCCAGACGTTCCAGCCTGCTGACGACGTCGTCAGCGGCGGGGGCCTGAGCGGGCTGTGCCGCCGCGAGAGCCTGTGCCCTGGCCTGCTGCTCCTCGTATGCCTGCAGCTCCTGCTGTTCCTCGGCGCGTTGCTGCTGGCGCTCACTCATCCGGTTCGACACGGCGTTGGCGGTCCCGGCCACTACGGCGGTGCGAGCTGCCAATCCGATCAGGCCCGGCCGACCCATACGACGTCCAAGCATGCTCAGCTCTCCTTCTCCGTGACTTCCAGACGGGAATAGGTGTCGGTGATGCGCTCGGCATCGATGCGTTCGTGGGCGACGATGGCTCCACCGGCGTCCGCGATCGCCCCACGCAGACGGACTGCCCACATGTTTTCCCAGGCGACCAGGACCGCCGAGGATCCCGGCGGCAGTTCGGATGCGACGACACTCGCGTCGTCCTCGCTCAGCAGGCCCTGATGGTCACCGAGTGTGGCCAGGACGGTGAGGGTCTCGCCCTCGTCGTCGGCGTCGATGACGGTGACGTCGCCGGTGTCGTTCTTTCGCACGATCAGCGCGTCCAGCAGTCTGACCGAACCGGAGGCGATCGTGTCGGCGAATGCGGACACCACCTCGTCGCCGAGTCGTTCCTGCGGAAACACGACGACCGCGACATCCACGGGGCCGATCGGTGCGCTCTCACTGCTCATGTCGTTCCTTCCACCCTCGGTTCCACTGACGAGGATGACAGGATGCGTCGCGGGTGCGGATCACCTTGTTCGGGTGACGCCCATCCTCACCGCGCACGTCTCACCCGAGTCGGGCGATTTCATCGGCTCCCATGCTTGGCAGTCTGCGTAGTGGGCGGGACGGTCCCGCCGGATCGAGTGAGGAGAGTCCGTGTCCGAGCCCCCCACGCCGGCACAGCCGCGCAACGCCCTGCCCCGGGGACTACTCGTCCTGCTGGGTATGGCGGGCGCCGTCATCGTCGTGGCCGGCATGAAGGGGGCGGCCGGCATCCTCGCGGTGACCTTTCTCGCCCTGGTATTGACCATCGCGGCCCACCCGATGCAGACCGCGCTGGCCCGCCACATGCCGGGGTGGCTGGCGACGGTGACCTGCCTGGTCACGGTCTATCTCCTCATGCTCGGTCTCGCCGTGCTGCTGGTCGTCTCGGCGGCACAGTTCGCCAGCCTGTTGCCGACCTATCAGGACCAGTTCAATGACCTGATCAAGGGGCTCGCCGACCGGCTGACCAGCATGGGGGTGGATCAGGATCAGCTGCAGTCGCTGACGTCGTCGTTCGACCTGTCTCGGCTCGGGAAGCTCGTCACGTCGGCGTTGTCCGGAGTGGTCGGCCTGCTGTCGAATGTCGTGCTCATCGTCACGCTGGTGCTGTTCATGACCATCGACGGATCGAGCTTCCCCCGGCATCTCGGCAAGGCCGGCGCGGTGCGGCCCACGATCGTCTCGGCGATCGTCGATTTCGCGGCCGACACGCGACGCTACCTTTTGGTGTCAACGGTATTCGGCGCCATCGTGGCCGTACTCGACACTGTCGCGATGCTGATCCTCGGCATACCGAACCCAGTGCTGTGGGGTGTCCTGGCGTTCCTCACCAACTACATCCCCAACATCGGCTTCATCATCGGCCTGGCTCCGCCGGCGGTGCTCGCCCTGCTGGCGGGCGGTCCGGGACTGATGATCGCCGTGATCGTCATCTATTGCGTGATCAACCTCGTCATCCAGTCGGTCATCCAGCCCAAGGTGGTCGGCGACGCGGTCGGCCTCTCGACGACTCTGACCTTCTTGTCCCTGATCTTCTGGAGCTGGGTCCTCGGCCCGCTCGGCGCCATCCTGGCGGTGCCGCTCAGCCTGCTGGTGCGCGCCGTCCTCGTCGACTCCGACCCGAGCAGCCAGTGGCTGGTGCCGCTGGTGGCCAACGCCGACGTCTCTGAAGGTTCCCGGGCCTCACACCGCGAACGTCGGTCCAGACGCGATGACGCCGATTCGCCATCCCTCGACACCGTATCCGAGCCCGACTGACCTGCTGCCGTGCTGTTGCGGGACTCCCTTATGCGCAGGCCATCACGGCAATCCGGTGTGCGATGTACGCGGCTCCTCCTTCGACCCCGGGTCCGTCGACGGCCGGTCCGGGATCATCACCAGCTCATTCACCGAGATCTCCAGCGCCGTCAGCAGAGACAGCAATGCCTCGACGCCCTCCTGATCGCCCACGTCTCCCACGAGCGTCGTCGACGCACGCTGGCAGCGCGCGAGCAGACCAGGAAGGGCACTCATCACCTCGTCGGACGGTTCGTCCTCGATGCGGATCAGCACGGTGGCCATGGTTCCTCGACTCCGTCCGCCCGAAGGCACCGGCGACGGCCGATGCGTGGGCCGGACTCGATCTGAGTTAGGGGGTATGAGTCGATGCTACGTGTGTGTGCCGAGCCGTCCATCACGAGAATCGGGCGAGGCGACCAACCACGCGACGAGCCATGCTGATCGGGTGAACGCTCTTGACGTGGTGCGTGAACGACCGTCCCCACTCGACAGGCCGGGACGCCGCGCTGTGGGCGGCCCCGGCCGAGACCGGAGCCGATGAGACATGTCCGGGATCGCGCTGGTCGTCGTCGGGCTTCTGCTCGGATTCATCGGATCGACCTTCATCCGCATCGGGATCGTCATCGCCGGGTTCGGCATCGGCTACTTCCTCGGTGAGGTCTTCCACGGTTCGACGCAAGCCGTCATCCTGACTGCATGCGGCGGCGCGGTGGTCGCGTTCATCTGCGCCATGCTGATCGCACACTTCATGTTCTTCATCAGCGGCGTGTGCGCGGGTGCGATCGCCGGCGTCAAGACCTTCGTCCTCATCGACGGCCCGGCCCATGACTGGATACTCGCGGTGATCGTCGTTCCGGCCATCGCATTGCTCGGAGGCTTTCTCGCAAACCGTTGGCGCCGGCCGTTCCTGCGCTGGGCAACGGCGTTCACCGGTGCCGCCCTGGTGTTGTCCGGTGTGGGCCGGATGGGTTCGGGCTTCCTGCACAACCTCTGGCGCCCCGAGACGACGATCGGCTCCATCACGCTGGCCGCCTGCTGGATTGTGCTGACGGTGATGGGACACCGGGTGCAACTGGCGAATCGGCGACAGAAGCATCGGGCTACGCCGGAGTGAGCGGAGCACCACACCTTTCGGGTGAGGCGTCGGGGCCGGACACCGTGCGAGCGTGGCGGCCATGGGATCCGTCATAGGCGATCTGCTTCCGCTGGCAATGGGCGTCGCCATCAGCCCGATTCCGATCATTGCGGTCATCTTGATGCTGATGTCGCAAAGGGCCGCCGTGACGAGCCTCGGGTTCATGGTCGGCTGGGTCCTCGGTGTAGCCGCCGTGACGGTGGTGCTGCTGCTGCTCGTGGGTCAGACTGGAGGCACCTCGTCGGAACCCTCGACGGCGTCGGCAGTCATCAAACTCGTGCTCGGCTGCCTCTGCTTCGCAGTCGCCGGCAAGCAGTGGCGCGGACGCCCTCGGGACGGCGAAGAGGCCGAGCTGCCGAAGTGGATGAGCGCCATCGACACCTTCACGTTCGCCAAGGCGCTCGGGCTGGGCCTGCTCCTGTCCGCTTTGAACCCCAAGAACCTGATCATGGCTGTCGGCGCGGGCACCACGATCGGCGCCGGTCACCTGTCGGTGAGCGGAAACGTCATCTCGGTGCTGGTGTTCACGATCATCGCGGTCAGCACCGTCGCCGGACCCGTCATTTGCTTCTTCCTGGCCAGAGACAGGGTGGCCGAGTCGCTTGGTGCGCTGCACCATTGGCTCGAGCAGAACAACGCCACGATGATGGCGGTCCTGATGCTGGTCATCGGGATGGTTCTCCTCGGCAAGGGTATTGGCGCCTTGTCGAGTTGAGTCGTGGTCGAGTTGGACCGTGCGGCAGTCGCGGTCAACAGTCTGATGCGGCCCGGCAGCATGCCGGGCCGCATCAGGTTCACGGTGTGACGATGTCGAAGTCGGGATCGCCCGGGTCGAGGACGGATGCCAGTCGGCCGAGCACCGACGGGTCGCCATCGATCTGGACGCCGGCCTCGGCGAGCCGTTCGGCTGACATACCGCCCAGCGCGAGAGTGGTCAACGAGGCTGAGCCGGCCGTCAGGGTGGCGTCTGCCTCGTCCCGTTGCTCCGCCGCGCTGTAGGTGAGGGCACCGTTGGCGAGGCGCAGTCGGTAACGCTGGTCGGTGTCGGTGAGAATGATGTCGATGCTCAGCGTGATGTCCCACGCCTCGGGTCCGTTGATCTGGATCGCAATCGCATCGAACAGCATCGTGGGGGTCAGAGCACTGACGACATCAGCCGATGCCGATACCGTCGGAGTGCCGAAGTTGGAGTCTCGCAACTCCGTCATCCCGGACAGGAAGAAGTTGCGCCAGATGCCGTTCTCCGCACCGTAACCCAGCTGCTCGAACGTGTCGGCAAGGAGCGCTCGCGCCGCACGGTGATCGGGCTGGGCGAAGACGACGTGGCTGAGGATCTCAGCCGCCCATCGGAAGTCACCCTGCTGGAATGCAGCTTCGGCCTTCTCGACAATGACGTCGGCGCCTCCGCACAGCTCGACATACCGCTTGCCCTGCTCGACCGGCGGGTGCTGCCACAGGTGTGCCGGGTTGCCGTCGAACCAGCCCAGATACCGCTGATAGATGGCCTTGATGTCGTGGTTGACCGAGCCGTAGTAGCCGCGCGCGTTCCAGGCGTTCTCGAGTGCGGGAGGCAGCCTCAACTCTTCAGCGATCTCGATGCCGGTCCAGCCCTTGTTGATCAGGCGCAACGTCTGGTCGTGTAGGTACGCGTAGACGTCGCGCTGTGTGGTGAGGAATTCCACGATCCGCCGATTGCCCCACGTCGGCCAATGATGCGAGCTGAAGATCGACTCGACCTCTCCGCCGAACAGGTCGATGGTCTCGGTGAGGCACCGCGTCCAGGCGTGGGCATCACGCACCAGCGCTCCCCGCAGCGTCAGAAGGTTGTGCAACGTGTGGGTCGCGTCCTCGGCCGCGCACAGCGACTTGAGGTCGGGAAAGTACACCAGGATCTCGACCGGGGCCTCCGTGCCGGGGGCGCTCTGGAAGATCATGCGAACTCCGTCGACAATCTCCTCCTGGCCTGTCTCGGTGATGTCGAGTGTTGGTCGGATCAGGGTGATCTCGCCCGTCGAAACCGTCTGCCCGAGACCGGCACCCACCGCTCCTTGCGGCCCCCGTGCCAGTGCTGCGCCGAACATGTAGGCCGAGCGACGGGCCATCGCGGTGCCGGCGTAGACATTCTCGGATACGGCATGCTCGACAAATCCCTCGGGCGCGATGATCGGCACCTTGCCGGCATCGACGTCTTCCTGGGTGGTGACGCCCTTGACGCCGCCGAAGTGATCGACGTGCGGGTGAGTGTAGATGACGCCGGTGACCGGCCGATTGCCCCTGTGCTCACGATACAGAGCGAGGGCCGCGGCAGCGGTCTCCTTGGTGACCAACGGGTCGAGCACGATGACACCGGTGTCTCCCTCGATGAACGACACGTTCGCGAGGTCGAAGCCGCGGACCTGATAAATCCCTTCGACGACCTCGAACAGGCCCTCCTCGGCAACCAAGGTGGATTGGCGCCACAAGCTGGGGTTGACCGTTTCCGGAGCGCTTCCTTCGATGAACGCGTAGGTGTCGTTGTCCCACACCACATCGCCGGACTCGGATCTGATGGCGTTGGGATCGCGTCGACCCAGGAACCCCCGCTTCGCGTCGTCGAAGTCCTGTGTGTCCGCGAACGGAAGGCGATCGAACGTCTCCTGGTGTTGGCGCCTGATCGACGGCGTAGGTGACTTTGAAGAGGTGGACGGAACGGTCTGCGACATCGTGGCACTCACTTTCAATATGTGGCCCGGCTCTCGACATTCACTGGACGGAGACCTCCAATACTGAGATCCAGCACAATTCCTGCTCCATGGGCCCGGAGCCATTGTGGCCGGGGGCGATTTGGCCTCGGGTCACCCGAACAGGGTGATCCGGTGAATTCGTCCCACCGCTCGTCACCGGTGTCAGGGAGTCGCGCTGCGAGGCGACTCGATGATGAACTCCGGCAACGATCTCGCGAGCAGCCACAGCGGAGCGAGGGTGAGGCACAGCAGCGGAAGGAGCTGCACATCCCCGACGGTCACTGCTGCGAGAAAGAGCGCGACCCATCCGTCCCGGTCGACGACCAGAACGGTCCCGAGGATGCCGGCACCGACAGCGACTGCGGCGGGCACGCCCGGGATGAGGGATGACGTCGCGAGTCCGAATGCGACCCCGACGAACACCGCCGGGAAGATACGTCCGCCGCGGAAGCCGGATGCCGTGGCAACGGTGAGAGCGACCATCTTGACGACAGCCAGCAGCAGAAGACCGATCCAGGACCACTGGCCGACATCATCGGCCAGTTGCTTCATCTCGTCGAGGCCCTTGAACAATGTGACTTCGCCTCCGGCCGCCCCGAGCAGCCCCAGGACGAGTCCGCCGAGAGTCAGCGCCACGACGACCGGAAGACGGTGGAATACCCGATGTGCCACCGGAAGAAGGACAGCACCGAGTGTCGCCAGCAGTGCAGCGCACGCCGCGACGACGATGGAACTGAGAAGGTCCCAGGCGTCGGGGCCGCTCACTGCGCCGAGGTGCACCGAGAACGTCGGCGCGCCGACGACCACCATGGTCATCGACCCGGCTCCGGCGGAGACCAAAGGGGCGAAGATCCGGTCGAACAACGGCCCGGGCCTCGACGACCGTTCGGCCACGGTCTCGGTCAGGACGAGGGCCGCGGCGACGGGTGTCGCGAAGAGGGCACCGATCGTTCCGGCCACCGCCAGACCTGCGGGGCCGCCGAGATCGCCGGCCGGCGAACGTGTTCGAGATGCGAAGAGCCAGACGGCGAGCGCCACGTTGACCGCGATGATGGGGTTTTCCGGGCCGAGGCTCACACCCCCGGCCAGCCCCAATACCAGGGCGACCGCCAGGCCGGGCAGCACCGCCGGGGCGCAGGGTGGCGCGAGGAGGCCCGTCGTCGCCGGATCGGGGCCGGCATGCCCGTGTGCAAACCGGACCGTACCACCTACCGCGACACCCGTCAGCGTGAGCACGACGATCGTCCACCACCACGGGGGGTCCCCTCCGGTCAGGATGCCGAATGACCGGGGCACGGCATCCCAGACGACGTCCTTCAGTCCATCCGAAAGCATGGAGAGGGCGAGCAGCGTCAAGGCACACATGATCCCGACCACGACGGCGGTGGGAAGCGTGCGCAGCAGATCGCGCGTCGGCACTACTTCGGCGCGATGGACTCCGCCGGGGTTCGAGGCGCTTGGTCTGCGGCCTTCCGGCCCGTGAACGGTCATCGGACAGAACGTATTGCCGCCCCCGACCCGCCAGATCACCCGGATCGGGCGAAGAGCCGTCCCCCGAGCCCCACCCAGGATGGGACCCATGACTGATCCACGTGCAGCCACGGCCGCGATCGCAAAGCAGCACCGTGCCGCTCTCGAGCGCCTGCCGATGTCGGACACCGACGACTTCGACGCCACGTCGCGAGGTCTCATCGCGACGCTGCGCCCGGGGGTCGTGCGCGCAGAGAGCGGCGAGGTGCTGTGGGACAACGATTCCTACGACTTCCTGAAAGGAGACGCCCCCGACACGGTGCATCCCAGCCTGTGGCGTCAGTCGCAGCTGGTCGCGCGGCAAGGGCTCTTCGAGGTGGTCGAGGGCATCTATCAGGTCCGCGGCCTCGACCTCTCGAATATCACCTTCATCGAGGGAGAGACCGGGGTCCTGGTCATCGACCCGTTGATCTCCGTCGAGACGGCGGCCGCCGCGCTCGCTCTCTATCGAGAACACCGCGGAAACAGACCGGTCACCGCGGTCATCCACACCCACTGCCACGTCGACCACTTCGGCGGCGTCAAGGGCGTCACCTCGCAGGACGACGTCGATTCCGGAGCGGTGAAGATCATTGCGCCGGAGGGCTTCGTGGAGCACGCCATCGCGGAGAACGTCTACGCCGGGACGGCGATGGCCCGCCGAGCGGGATACATGTATGGCGCGGCGCTCGCCCGGGGCCCCCGCGGGCAGGTCGGCGCGGGCCTCGGGCAGACGACGTCGACCGGAACGGCTACCCTGATACCCCCGACCGACATCATCTCCACCACCGGACACGAGATGACCGTCGACGGCATGCGAATGATCTTCCAGATGGCACCCGGCACCGAGGCCCCTGCCGAGATGCTGATCTACTTCCCGGACCACAAGGCGCTGTGCACCGCCGAGGACGCCACTCATACGCTGCACAACCTACTGACGCTGCGGGGCGCCCTGGTGCGGGATCCGCACGTCTGGGCGGGATACCTGACCGAGTGCATTGACCTCTTCGGTGACGACGCCGAAGTCGTGTTCTCGCCCCACCACTGGCCGACATGGGGCAACCAGCAGATCATCGGGTTTCTCTCACTGCAGCGAGACCTCTATGCCTATCTGCACGACCAGACGCTGCGCATGCTGAACAAGGGGTTGACGGGCCCGGAGATCGCCGAGGCGATCGAACTGCCACCCGCCCTGGAGCGGGCGTGGCATGCGCACGGCTACTACGGGTCGGTCAGTCACAATGTCAAGGCGATCTATC
>CAYPQR010000017.1:0-17880 GCA_964412865.1 uncultured Intrasporangiaceae bacterium | reverse complement strand
TCGCGCTGGTGCCGCTCGCCTTCCTCGCGGTCTTCTTCGCGCTGCCCGTCGCGGGCATGGTGCTGCGGGGTCTGCACCCCGACGACGGCTGGGCCCTCGGGTCGACCTGGTCGGTGCTCGCCGGGCCGAGCGAGCGCCGGGCGCTGTGGTTCACCCTGTGGATCGCCGTCGCCGGCACCGTGATCACCGTCCTCCTCGGGCTGCCGGTCGCCTACGCGCTGTATCGGCTGCGGCTGCCAGGCCGCCGCATCCTGCGCGGCATCGTCGTCACGCCGTTCGTGTTGCCCACCGTGGTCGTCGGCGTCGCGTTCCGCACCCTGCTGGCGAAGTCCGGACCGCTCGGCTTCCTCGGCATCGACGATTCGTGGGTCGCCATCCTCGCCTCCCTGGTGTTCTTCAACCTGGCCGTCGTCGTGCGCACGGTCGGCTCGGTCTGGGAGGGGCTCGATCAGCGCCGCGAGGAGTCCGCCGCGGCGCTCGGCGCATCGCCCTGGCAGGTGTTCCGCACCGTCACGTTCCCCGCCCTGCGCCCGGCCATCATCTCGGCCGCGAGCGTCGTCTTCCTGTTTTGCGCCACCGCGTTCGGCATCGTCCTGATCCTCGGCGGCACCCGCTACAGCACCATCGAGACCCAGATCTATCTGCTCACGACCAACCTGCTCGACCTGCACTCGGCCGCCGTGCTGTCGATCGTCCAGCTCGTTGCCGTCGTCGTGCTGCTCTGGGGAGCCGAGATCGCGCGCAAGCGCCGGCACACCGTGAGTGTCACCGCGGGGCGCGGCCGGCCCGCACCCGTCCGGGCAGCCGACGCCGCCCCGTTGGCTCTGACCGGCCTGGTCGTGCTCTTCGTCGTCGCGCCGCTGGCAACCCTCGTCATCCGGTCGCTGCGGGTGCCGGGAGGGTGGGGGCTCGACAACTACCGCGCCCTCGGCTCCGTCGGCGCCGACAATGCGCTACTCGTGCCCGTATGGGATGCCCTGCGCAACTCCTGGAACATCGCGGTCGACGCGACCCTCCTCGCCGTCGTGCTCGGCCTCGTCGTGTCGGTGCTCGTGACGCGGCGCGGGACCACGCGGCATACCCGCAGATTGCTGGCGACGCTGGACGGGGTGTTCATGCTGCCGCTGGGAATATCAGCTGTCACAGTCGGTTTCGGCTTCCTCATCACGCTCGACCGGCCACCGCTCGACCTGCGCAGCTCGCCGGTGCTCATCCCGATCGCGCAGGCCCTCGTGGCGCTGCCCCTCGTGGTGCGCACGCTCGCGCCGGCATTGCGCTCCACCGACGAGCGAGCGCGGCAGGCCGCCGCCGCACTCGGAGCCTCACCCGTGCGTGCCATGATCACCGTCGATCTGCCGGTGGTCTGGCGGCCGCTGCTCGCCGCCACCGGATTCGCGCTCGCGGTGTCGCTGGGGGAGTTCGGGGCGACCAGCTTCCTCGCCCAGCCCGACCATCCGACGCTTCCCGTCGTCATCTACACGCTGATCGGGCATCCGGGTCAGGTCAACTTCGGTATGGCGCTCGCCGGCTCGGTCGTGCTCGCCGCCGTGACGGCACTCGTCATGGGGCTGGTCGAGCGGCTGCACGTCGGATCGATGGGGAGCTTCTGATGTCGAGACAGGCAGTTTCATCTCAGACAGGCAGGCAGACGTGCCTGTCTGAGATGAAACTGCCTGTCTGGAGGAGGTATTCATGAGTGGCTTGGTCGTCGGTGACGTGACCGTCAGTTTCGACGGGTCTCCCGCCGTCAGCGATGTCCGTCTCGACGTGCCCCAGGGGCAGGTGCTGGCGGTGCTCGGGCCGTCCGGGAGCGGCAAGTCGACCCTGCTGCGGGTCGTCGCCGGCCTGCAGGTGCCCGACCGCGGCACGGTGAGCTTCGACGGGGTGGACGTGAGCGGCGTGCCGACGCACAAGCGCGGGTTCGGCCTGCTCTTCCAGGACGGCCAGCTCTTCGCACATCTCGACGTCGCAGCCAACGTCGCCTACCCGCTGCGGCGGCGGCACGTGTCGCGCGCCGCCGCGCGCAAGCGGGTGAAGGAACTGCTCGAACTCGTCGGACTGCCCGGGACGGAGGGGCGCCGGCCCACCAGCCTCTCGGGCGGCCAGCAGCAGCGGGTCGCGCTGGCCCGGGCGCTCGCCGCGGAGCCTCGCGTGCTCCTGCTCGACGAACCTCTGTCGGCGCTCGACCGGTCGCTTCGTGACCGGCTCGCCGGTGATCTGCGCGGCATCCTGACCGCGACCGGCACGACGGCACTGCTGGTGACACACGACCATGACGAGGCGCTCACCATCGCCGACCGCATTGCCCTGATGCGTGACGGGCGCATCGTGCAGCAGGGTGCGGCCGGCCAGGTGTGGGCACACCCGGTCGATGAGGAGGCGGCCCGGTTCCTCGGCTATTCGACGGTGCTTCGCGGTGAAGCCGCGCAGGCGCTGCGCACTCTCGCCGGGCTGCCGGCTGGTGCCACGACCGAGTTGTCGCCCGCCGAGACGGTGCCGACACCGGCCACGGGCCGGCATGGTGCGGTGGCAGTGCGAGAAGCGATGTCGCCCAGTGCAGCCCGCGCATCGCGCACCGGTCTCGCGCTGCGTCCGGGAGCCTTGCGCCTCGATCCCGCCGGCCCCCTCGCCGGCACGGTGCGCGGCATGTCGAGCACGGCGGACGGGGTCCGCCTGCAGGTCGACATCGACGGTGTCGGCGAGGCCCAGGCATACGCCGAGACCGGCACCGTCCTCGCGGTGGGGGAGAGGGTGCACCTGCGGCTCGTGGTCGCCGCGACCGCCGCTGTATGACGCGGCCCCGGGCCGTTCGAACGGCAGGTGCTCTTCGAAAAGCCCACGGGCACAGTGGTCCCGATTGTGCGTGACCGGTTTGTGACCCGAAATATATCGCGCATGGGCGGATGACGGGTCTACGTTTCATCGCATCGGCCGCGCCGCGGCCCTGCACTCAGGGGGAACGATGCATCGTTCAGACCGACGCCGCGCCATGCGCACTCCGCGTCACCGCATGATCATCGGCGTGACCCTGGCGGCGGGTGTCGCGATGGCCGTGGCCGCGCTTCCTGCCGAATCGACGGACGCCGCGGGCGCGAACAACTGTCCCGACGCGTTCCCGTCCGGGCAGCTGACACCGGGGCAGGAGGTCACGGGTCTGACGGTCAGCAGCGGCACGACACCCGACACGATCACCGGCCAATACGTCGGATCCATCGACGACGGCATCGCCCCCGGCGTCGACATGCTGATCTTCAGGTTGCAAGGGTCCAAGATCACCACGCCGTCCGGCGATGTCGACCGTGGCATCTGGGCGGGCATGTCCGGTTCGCCGCTCTATACGCAGGATGGGCGGTTGATCGGGGCGGTGTCCTACGGCCTGAGCCTCGAACCGAGCGACTATGCGGGCGTGACACCGGCGGCCGCGATGTATGCCCTGAGCAAATACAGCAGACCCGCGCCGAAGAGCGTGGCGGTGCCCCATCACCTCGCCGCCATGCTGCGCCATGCGGGAGCCCCGGCCAAGCAGGCGTCACAGGGCATGCACCAGCTGCGGATGCCGTTGAACATCAACGCATCGGGTTCGATGAAGCGGGTGCGACGGATCGCCGACCACACGGGCCACTCGAGCATCGACCTGCGCCGGTCGGGCAGCTCCGTCGGTGCCGACACGAAACCCGTGCCGATCCTTCCCGGCGGCAACCTGGCCGACAGCATCAGCTATGGCGAGATCACCGAGGGCAGCATCGGCACCGCCACCGCCGTGTGCGGTGGTCAGGTCTTCGGGTTCGGCCATCCCGACGGGTTCACGGGCAAGACGTCGATGACGATGCACGGCGCAGACGCGCTCTACATCCAGAAGGATCTGACGGGGTCGTTCAAGGTGGCCAACCTCTCGGCGCCGGAGGGCACCATCTCGCAGGATCGTCTGGCCGGGATCTTCGGCAACGTCGGCGCTCTGCCGCCCAGGACGAAGATCACCGTCTCGTCGACTGCTCCCTACAACCACCACACCGGCACGTCGTACAACAGCCTCGGCGACTATCTCTCGATGACCGTCGCCGAGCAGGTCATGGCGGACGGCGACGTGGCCAACGACAGGATCGGTGAGGGGAGGGCCGCGATGTCGTGGACGATGCGCGTGCAGCCGAAGAAGGGAAAGGCGCTGACCTACCGTCGCACCGACGTCTTCTCGGCACGCCACGACATCACCGGTCTCATACCCTACGAGATCGCGTCAGACGTCGACACCTTGCTGGACAACCCATTCGAACCCGTGCGCATCACGTCGGTCGGAGTGCACACGACGCTGACGCCGCACTACACGTCGTATGCCGTGAAGCGGCTCGAATACCGCTTGCACGACCACTGGCGCACCGCCACGTCCAAGTCCGTCGTGGCGCGGCGCGCCGGCCACACCTTCCGCGTGCGCGTGACGCTCGCGCCCAAGGCGCACAGCAGTGGATCGACCCACCGGTTCATCCAGCGAGTGCACGTGCCCAAGAGCGCGAGGGGCACCACCGGCACCGTCGTCGTGCGCGGCCACAAGAAGGCGTGGTGGGCCTACGGGACGGGCACCCGAGCCACGTCATCCGTTGGTGCGTTGATCAAGGCCATGCAGGGCGCGCCGCGGGGCGACACGGTCAGCGTCGGCTTCACGATCGGCACGTCAGCCCACTCCGCCCGGCATACCGCGCCGAGCATCGTCACCGGTGTCGAGCGGCTGAAGATCAGGGCGGTGAAGTAGCCGCGCGCCGCCCGTCCGTCTCGGCCGTCCACCGGACAGGTGTCAGGCGGGGCGTTTAGAGTGGGCCACTATGGCGACCGTCGGGGACAAGACCAAGCGTGTTGCCACCGACTGGAAAATCGTGCGTTGGGTGGCCATCTGCGGCTACCTGATCGTTCTCGCCGTCTACATCAGCACGTATGGCGTGCCGATCGACCGCGTCGGCCTCACCCTGTGGATCCTCGCCGGGCTGAGCACGGTCGTCATCGGCAAGGGCTGGCGGGCGTGGGGACGCATCCTGCTCGACTGGCTGCCGTTCCAGGGGATCCTGCTGGCCTACGACTACGGCTACGGCATGGCGTCGCACTTCCACGGCGACTACGTCGGCGGCTACCCGGTGCAGGGGGCGACCAACCGGCTGGGCATGCCGCTGCATGTGGACTTCCCCGTCGAGTTCGACAAGTTCCTCTTCGGCGGCACGCTGCCGAACCAGTGGGTGCAGCAGCATCTGCACGCGTCGAGTGTGCCGTGGGAGAGCGTGCTGGTGACGCTGACCTACTGCAGCCATTTCATCGTGACGCCGCTGATCGCCGTCGTGCTGTGGATCTGGGCGCGCGACCGGTTCCGCACCTGGGTCAAGCTGGTGATCGCCGTCGCCGTCGCGGGCCTCACGACCTACTTCGTCTATCCGATGTCGCCGCCGTGGCTGGCCTCCTACCAGGGCTACATCCCGGGTGACCAGGTGATGCGCCTGGCCGGTCAGGGCTGGGAACGCATCGGCTTCCACATCGCCGGGCAGGTGCTCAGCGACGGCCAGGCGCGCTCCAACCCGGTGGCCGCGATGCCGTCGCTGCACATGGCCTATGCGACGCTCGCGGCCGGATTCCTCTGGTTCATGGTCCGCCGCTGGTGGGTGCGATGCCTGCTCGTGCTCTATCCGCTGGTCATGGCGTTCAGCCTCATCTACGGCGGTGAGCACTACGTCACCGACGAGATCGCCGGCGTCGTCTATGCCGTGGTGATCCTCGCCGTATGGCGCGTGCTCCGCCGCAGGTCAGCCCTGCGGGAAGGGTCGCACGGTGAGACACTGCTCGGCACGGCCGACCGGCCCGCGCAGGTCGTGCAGGGTGCTCGAGGTGAGCCCGAGGCCGCTGTGGCCGAACGTGACCGTGGTGTCCAGGCCGACCCAGCTGGGGTCGGGGGCGGCAAACAGATGGACCGACAGCTCGACGTTGGGGAACATCATCTGCGTCGGCCGCACGCGCGTGGCGATGCCGTTGGCGGTGTCGATGAGGGTCATGAACGACGCGAGCGGGTCGACGTCGACGCCCTCGACCAGTGACTTGGTCGGCTGCACCCACACCCGTCGGCGTCCCGACCGTCCGCCGGGCACCGTGCGGGCCCGCAGGGAGGCGAGCCAGCCGCCCGGCCATTCGGCCGTGGGGTCGTAGTCGTCGCACTCCTGCGGCGGCGGCATACAGGGCAGTTCGAGGCCGGCGACGTCCTGCGTCTCGTGGACCGACAGCCGCCAGGCGCGCGCCCTGATGATGACCCGGCCCTCGACCGTGAGCGTCGCCTCGAGCAGCTCGATCGTGCGGCCGGGGCGGATGGTCTGCACCTCGATGTGGGTCTCCTTGGCCGGGATGAGCCCCAGGATCTCGTAGGTGATGCGGCCGAACTGCATGTCGGGGCGCGGGTCGTGGCGCGTCAGTTCGTGGGCGATCAGCCCGCCGACCGGGGACATGTGCTGCTCGTGGTCGTTCCAGGCGCCCTGCACGTGCAGGGTCGGCATGTAGCTGCCGTCGCCGAGGGGCCGGTAGTAGCTGTCGCTGTCGGGGTCCAGAGCCGTCGGTGTGGTCACCGGATGAGGGTACGACGGGCGCACGCTCCGGGTGACTCGGGTTGCCCGGTGTGACCGGCCGGCGGCTTCGGTCAGCCGTCGCGTGCCGGCAGGCGGATGCCGCCGAGGATCAGAGCGATCCCGTCGTGGAACCCCGCCTCCGCGGACGGCGCGGCTGCGCTCCGCGCATCGTCGCCGCCGCGGGAGATGTCCGGGTCGATCGCGCCGAGTTCGGCCGCCTGCCTCTGCTGCTGCTCGGAGGTGACGTAGCCGAGGACGTAGTGCACCAGGACCGACGTGGCGATCCGGGCGTCCTCGGGCGGCAGGCCGGCGCCGGTGAGCGCGCGCAGGTATGCCTGGCGTGGTGCGTCGCCGCCCAGCCCGAATGCGTAGGCGGTGGCCACCAGCTCGGCACCGTCGCGGTGGGCGAGCAGCGCTCGTCGCAGCCGCTCGGACAAGACGGTGACCCGCTCCTGCCAGTCGCGGTGCCGCGGGGACGTCGCGGTGAACTCGGTCAGGATCCGGTCGGCGAGGGCGCCCAGCAGCTGTTGCTTGTTGTCGAAGTGCCAGTAGAGCGCGCTCTGCTGCACGCCGAGCCTCGTCGCGATGCGCCTCATGGCCAGGGCGGGCAGCCCGCCGTCGTCGAGCAATGCGGCGGCGGCGTCCAGGATGTCGGCCTTCAGGATTCGTCCGGCCATGCGCCCGCCCCGGCCCCCTGTCTCATCGTCCTCGTCCGTTCGTCGCGCGCGCCATGATGCCGTGACCCACCCGGCATTGACCGCGTCTGCGTGCCCAGCGTATCTTGAACGGCGTTCACTGAACACTGTTCACCGAAGGAGACCGCACCGATGAGCACGGCCACACTGCACACCTTCCCTCGCCGAGAGGGCCTCGCCCCGGTCCTCGGCGACCTGCTGCCGGGAGCGCGCGTGCGAGACGCCGTGCTGGTGCTCGCCGGCACCGCCTTCCTCGCCCTCACCGCGCAGGTCTCGATCCCGCTGTGGTTCACTCCCGTGCCGATCACGCTCGGCACCCTCGCCGTGCTGCTGACCGGCGCCGCGCTCGGGCCCGCGCGCGGCAGCGTGAGCATGCTGCTCTACATGGTGCTCGGCATGGCCGGTGCCCCGATCTTCGCCGGGCACGGCAGCGGATGGGCGTTCGCGTCGTTCGGGTATGTGATCAGCTACCCGGTCGCCGCCGCGGCCGTCGGTGCGCTGGCACGCCGTCGCGCCGACCGGTCGCTGGTCGCCACGATCGGGATGGCGCTGATCGGCTCCGCGATCGTCTATGCGATCGGTGTGCCGTGGCTGATGGCCTATGCCCACGTCGGCCTGATGGAGGGGCTCGAACTCGGTGTGCTGCCCTTCCTGCTCGGCGACGCGCTCAAGGCCGTCGCGGCGGCCGCGCTGCTGCCGACCACCTGGAAGGCCATCGACAGGATGTCTTCGCGAGACGCCTGACCCTCCGCGGCTCGCGTCACGGCGATTCCTCGCCCGGGCGGATACGATCACGTCATGAACGAGGGGCGCCCCGCGGGATCGTACGGAGTCGATGCGCCGTGGGTGCCGTGGATGTGGGTCGGCTTCGCCATCGCCTACGCCGTGCTCGCCGTGCTGAACGCCACGGTGTGGGGCGGCGACACCTGGATCACGGTGCTCGTCTCCGTGCTCGCCGCGGTCTTCCTGGGGTGTGCCGGTCTCTACTGGTATGTGACGCTGCGCGGCAAGTTCGCGGTGTGGCGAGAACTGCTGGCGCATCTGGGCAATCCCGATCACGTGCTCGACATGGGCTGCGGCCGGGGAGCCGTCGCGATCATGGAGGCGCAGACGTTCCCCGGTGCGACGATCGACGCCATCGACCTGTGGCGGTCGGTCGACCAGTCCGGCAACGGTGTGGAGGCGGCCACCCGCAATGCCGAGGCGAATCGGGTGGACGATCGCATCACGTTCGCGACCGGCGACATGACCGAGCTGCCCTACCCCGACGGGTCGTTCGAGTTGGTCACCGCCTCGCTGTCGATCCACAACATCCACAGCTCGCAGGGCCGGGCGCAGGCGGTGCGCGAGGCGTGGCGGGTGCTGGCGCCCGGCGGCAGACTGGTCATCGTCGACATCTCCAAGGTGCCCGAATATGCGCGGACACTGGGCGAACACGGCGTGAACGGAGCCAAGTTCGGGCCTGCGGGGTGGCGGATGTGGTGGAGCGGCCCGTGGATGTCGACGCGCATCCTGGTCGCCGACAAGCCCGCCGCGTGAGGCGCATCCGTTGAATGACGCCGTGATCGCGACGCTGCCGTCCGCTCCGGATCGCCCCAACGAGGATGCCGCCGGCGCTCTCGGTGACGCGCTCGTGCTGATGGACGGCGCCGGCATGCCCGCGGCGACCAGAGCCGGCTGCCACCACAGCGTCCACTGGTTCGCGAAGGCGGCGACCGGGCGCTACCTGCACCTGTTGCAGGATCGCGCCTTGACGATGAAAGAAGCTCTCGCGCAGACCATCTCGGACATCAGGCAGTTGCACGACGGCGAGTGTGATCTGGAGGCGGGATCGCCGAGCGCGACGGTGGTCGCAACACGGCGTGCGGGCGACCGGCTGGAATACCTGGTGCTGTGCGACTCGACGCTGGCGATCGCGACGGCAACGGACAGTGAGCCGGCGATCGGCCCACGCACGGGCCCGCGGCCCGGACCGGCGTCGGGCGTGACCGTCGTATGCGACGACCGCCTCGCCGAGGTCCATCATCCGCTCGACCGGCGGCTGGCAGAGCTGCGAGGCCGCCTCGACCCCGCGCGGGACGCCGCGGACCCGGAGTTGATCGACACGCTGCGGCGGCGAGATTTGGCCGTTCGCAACGCACCCGGTGGGTTTTGGTGCGTCGGCCACCGGCCGGAGGCGGCGGCGCACGCGTTGACCGGCGAGGTGCCGCTGCGCCGGGTGCAGGGAGTTGTGCTCGCATCCGACGGCGCGATGCGCCTCGCCGAGCTCTTCGGTGAGCTGACTCCCGAGCAACTCGCCACCGCATACCTGCGCGACGGGGCCGACCGATGGCTCGCACGCACGCGCGAGGTCGAGGAGACGAGGCGGCACGAGGCGCCCTGGCGCAAAGCGCACGACGACGCGACGGTGGTCATCTGGCGTGCAGGGGCGTCGCGACAAGAAGGTTGACTTCCGTCCGCCGGTATGGCGCCATGAGATCCATGGTCCACGCCGCCGCGAGGGCGCGTGACTGGAGAGGGAGCCGGCCATGGCGGATGTGCTCGAAGGTGTGGATTCGGTGCTTGCGGTGGTCGCGCACCCGGATGACGAGTCGTTCGGATGCGGTTCGTTCATCGCCATGGCGGCATCGCGTGGTGCCGGCGTGACCGTGTGTTGCGCCAGTCTCGGCGAGGCGGGTGAGCTCGCGCCGGGTGTCGAGCCGCGCGGGCGAAGTCTCGCGGAGATTCGTGATGCCGAGTTGCAGTCGGCCGCAGATCATCTCGGTGTCGCCGAGGTGCGCAGACTGGGTCTGCTGGATTCGGGGTGGGACGGCGCGCCGCCCGAAGGTTCGATCTGCGCGACGCCCGGCACCGACCTGGCCGAGAAGATCGGCGCCGTGATCGACCAGGTCGGCCCCCAATTGGTCGTGACGCTCGCCGGCGACGACGGGCACCGCGACCATCTGCGGGTGAAGGAGGCCGTGGTCGACGCCTGCCGGGAGCGACCGCCCGGCCGGCTCTACGCGTGGTGCCTGCCCAACGCGCTGATGCGTCGTTGGGCGGAGGAGATGACGCGACTCCGGCCCGACACCGCACACCTCGCACTCGAGATCGCCTCGCTCGGCACACCCCCGAGCGAGATCACCGACGTGCTCGACGCGACGGACGTGCTGGAGGTGCGGCGTCGAGCGATCGCCGCGCACCGGTCGCAGACCTCGCCGTACGACGGCCTACCGGACGACCTGGCGCAGGCGTTCCTCTCACACGACCACCTCCGACGGCTTGCCTGAGCACGGCCTGACAAAAGCCTGAGGGCCGATTGCACCAAACCGGGGTGCTCTTCCGATAGCGTGCCATTGCAAAAACACGGCCAATTCGAGCTTCACGCGGCTCGGTCGTGCGGTTGCTGGCCTCGAGGGAGGGTCATGTGGACGGAATTCGGGATATCCGACCGGCAGGGAGAGGTCTACGAGACGCTGGCGCGTTATCGCCAGATCGAGGCCACGGAGCTTGCAGCCGAACTGGGGATGACCCCGGTCCAGGTCAATCAGGCGCTCGGAAGACTGGTGGCGCGGGGGATGGTCTCCCGATTGCCCGGCCGCCCGGCCCGTTTCACCGCGATGCCGCCGGACCAGGTCGTCGCCCATCACATCGCTGAGCACGAGCAGCAGATCGCCCAGTTGCGCGGCTTCGGACACCAATTGACCGATGTCTATCGGCGCGCGAGCGTGTCCTGGCGCCAGCCCTCGGAAGTGGTCGAGGTCGTCGAGGGCGCCGACAACGTGGCGAACACGTTCCGGCTGCTGCAGCGGCAGGCCGAGAAGCAGGTGCGCGGCTTCGACTGCCCGCCATACCTTCTCGACCCGGGCACCGGCAATCCCGAGGAGGCACGCCACCACGCCGACCGCAGCATCACCTACAGGGTCGTCTACGATCACGCCGCCCTGGAGGTTCCGGGCCGGATGTCGGAGATCTGGAACGGGATCCACGCCGGTGAGCAGGCGAGGGTCGGAGACGTCCCGATGAAGATGGTGCTGTGCGACGACCAGGCGGCCCTGATCCCGTATTCGGCGTGGAGCGGCCTCGAGACCGGCTGCCTGATCCGGCCGTCGTCACTGTTGGACGCGATGATCTCACTGTTCGAGGCCATCTGGGACCATTCGGTCGCGTTCACCCATGGGACCGAGTCGAACCCGGCGACGAGGAGGTCGGCGACGGAGGACGACGCCCAGTTGCTCGGTCTGATGGCCGGGGGAAGCACCGACGAGTCGATCGCGCGCGCCCTGGGCTGGAACGTGCGCACCGTGCGCCGCCACGTCCAGCGGCTGATGGTCGAGGTGGGGGCGGAAACCAGGTTCCAGCTCGGCATGGAGGCGATCCGCCTCGGCTGGCTGTGACGACGGCTGCCGCCGGCACCCGGCCGGCGCGGCGCATACCTCGCCCCTGACACGAACAGCCGGAGGGACCCACCCGCGGTGAGCCCCTCCGGCGTTCGTCCTTTCTGTCAGTCGGTCTTCTTCAAGGTGAAGTCGACCGTCGTGGTCTGACCCTTGTGGACCTTGGTCACCTGCATCTTCGGCTGGTAGCCGTCCTTGGCCGCGATGATGGACAGCGGGTTGTAGCCCTTGTTGAGCCACAACTGGTAGTGCCCGGCATCGTCGGTCTTCAGGGTGTATGACACCGGCCCGCAGCCTCGTGCGGCGCTCCACATGGTGCAGATCTGCACCGTGGCTCCGGCAATCGCGTCACCATCGGCGTTCGACACCGTGCCGGCGACCTTGCCCCACCGCTTGGGCGGGTTGGCGTGCATCGACACGTCGACCCCGTCGCTGCTGTATGGGCTGTCGGTCGCGACGTTGAGCGTCGCGGCGTAGTCGCCCGGCTGGGAGATCGCACCCGAGTCCATGGTGACGCGCACGGCGACCGACTGGCCGGGAGCGACGTCGAACTCGGTCTTGTTCTCGCTCAGCCAGCTGACGTCACCGCCACCGCCGCACTGGTCGTAACCAGGCAGCTGCTCACCGAACGGCACGGGGCTGAACCCGCCCGTGGAACCGCCGACCTTGTAGATCCCACAGGCCCCGCCACCGCGGTAGACGGCGTTGTTGGAGTTCGGCAACGCTGTCCAGTCGTCGGTGTCCGGGTGGTAGGCGTAGCCCTGGTTGGTGACCGCGGCGCCATTGTTGATCGCACCGCCCATCACCTCGAGCATGCCGTTGGCCGCAGCGGAGGCGGCCGCCCAGGAATCCATCGGCAGGTCCTTCTTCTTGACCCAGTCGCTCGCGCCGGGCACCAGCGCGTAGGTGTCCGTCAGCGACGTGTTGGTGTCGGCCTCGACGCCGCCGGCGCACACCACCTCACCGCCGACGCCACCGCATGCGGTGAAGGCGACCTTGGTCGGGTAGTCCGGCTCGGCGCTCCAGGAATTGCTTCCCGGGTCGTAGCTGTAGACCGAGTTCGTCGCAGGGACGCACTGGCCGGTCGTGCAGCCGCCGATCACATACAGCTTGCCCTGGAGGACGGCCAGCCCGGCACCGCTGACGGGGCCCGGCATGTCGGCCAGCTTGGTCCAGGAGTCGCTGCCCGGGTCGTAGGCGTAGGCGTGGTTGCTCGCCCCGCCGCTGGAGTTCCAGCCGCCCACGACATACAGCGTATTGCCGACGAACCCGGCCGAGGCGCCGTTGAGCGTCTCGGGCAGGTCGGCCAGATCCGTCCACGACCCGGCGCTCGGGTCATACATCCGAGCGTCGGAGAACGCCGTGGTGCCGTCGCTGCCGCCGAGCACGTAGGTCTTGCCGTCGTGGTGGGCGACCGCGTTGTCCATCACCGCACTCGGGTAGTCGGCGATGTCCGTCCACGGTGCGTCGGACGGCGAGGCCTGGCGCAGCTGCACCTTGTGCCCGTGCAGCGTCAGCGACGGAGCCTTCGTCGAATGGTTGCCGAACACCGGTGCATCCTTCGCGGCGGACGTCGTCGCGGCGAGACTCGTCTTCGTCTTCACCACCTGCTTGGGTGCGCCGGACGCCTTGGTCTGGTGCGCGCCCTTCATCGGGGTGAAGCCGCCGTCGGTCTCGGACAGCTTGACGTGCACCGACTGGGTGCCGTCGTTGCCGAACGTGACCGTGCGGTTCTTCGCCTTGCCCATCCGCTCGGTCACGCTGATCGAGCCCGGGGTGACCGTCAAGTGGCCGGCCTTCAAGGTGAAGTTGCGGTGCTTGACGTAGTCGGCCTGCACGTCGACGTTGGCCTTGATCAGCTTGTACTTGCCCTTGGCCACCTGGAACTTCGTCGAACCGGTGTGGCTGGAGAAGAGCCAGTAGTAGCCGTCGGCCAGGTTGGCGTCGTCCGGCGTCGGGGCGGTCACCCCGAAGTCGGCCGAGTTGGCCTGACTGGTGACCGTGGCGCCGTTCACCGCGTCCTTGGTGTTGTTGTCCTTGACGGTGCCGGCCACGAGTCCACCGTGGACGGCGTCACACGACCGGTTGCCGATGAACACGTTGTCCAGCTCCCAGTACCAGCCCCAGCTGGCGGTGAAGTGGAACCGCACCCGGACGTCGGACTGGTCGGCGGCATCCGAAATCGGGATGTCGACGTGACCCTGCACGTCGTCCGTCTGCTTCCACACGTTGTTCCAGGTGTCGCCACCGTCGGTGCTGAGGTCGACCTCGGCCACCTGGTTGGCGATCCCGTTGTAGTACGTGTCGAAGCCGATCTCCGGGCTGTCCATACCGCTCAGGTCGGTCACCGGTGAGACCAGCGACGTGTCCTGCTGACCGCCCAGACCGTAGTTGTCGGAATCGACGATGGCGAAGTTGCCCGAGCCGCCGGTGAGGTTGCCCCGGTTGCCCGGGTCGTTGAACGCCCAGGTCTGACCGTTGCCCTCGCCGTCGGTGACCGTCCAGCCGTCCTGAGGATCCTTGCCGGTCCAGCCCTCGAAGTCGGTGCCCGTGCCGTCGTAGGTGTACCCGTATCCGGGCGCCGTGCACGTCGCGGACTCGACCTTCAGGTTGACGTCGGTGCGGTCGGCGTTCGGCGCCGCCTTGCCCTTCGGCTGCAGCTTCTGACTCGGCGGGTCCGCCTTCAGGTGCCGAGTCAGGTCGACCTGCACGTCGGCGGCCTTGTAACCGGGTAGGTCGGCCGACTCCGCGTGCAGCGTGTAGGTCGACCCCTTCGGCAGCGTCAGCGAGTAGTGGCCGGTGTAGGGGTTGGAGTACACCGAGTCGCCGGGGTGCCCGTCGACGGTGATCTTGGCCCGCATCGGCCAGCCGTGACCGGACGCGTCGGTGACGTATCCGGAGACGGTGGTGGTGGGCTGCTTCGTCAGCGAGAAGTCCTCCGTCACCGTGTCGCCGTTGGTCACCTGGACGTCGGACACGCTCTTGTCGGCATACCCGAACTTGCTCGCGGTCACGGTGTAGGTGCCGGCCGGCGCGTGCAGATCGTAGCTGCCGTCGTCGCCCGTCGTGGCCGTGAACTCGGTGCCCTCGGCATCCTTCGCCGTCACTGTGGCGCCGGAGATCTGGTCTCCGGAGTCGGAGTCGGTCACCGTGCCGGCGACCTCACCGGTCTCGCCCTGCGTCAGCGCGCTCACGCCGTCCGGCGTGCCCAGCCCGGTGGGACCGTCCCAGCCGGGTGCGCCCTGGCACAGTTTGTTGCCGCAGGAGCCGTTGGCCCCGTCGGTGACGTCATTCAGGTTGCTGGTGTCCGCGTAGGGGTAGGACACCGGGTACGTGTCGGGCGTGGGAGTGCCCGCCAGCGCATACATCCCGGCCATCAGAGGCGAGGACAGCGAGGTGCCGCCGTATTGTGCCCAGCCGCCCGCGGCAGCCGAGTTGTAGATGCCGAGGCCCGTGGCGGGGTCGGCATCGGCGGAGATGTCCGCGGTCGCCTTGTGGTCGGAGCAGGTCGTGTCGACCCCCTCCTGCCACTCCGGACGCGGCTCATAGAGGGAGCAGCCCGAGCCGGCGCCGTCGCCACCGCTCGCGGAACCCCACACGCTCTCGTGCCAGCCACGCGCGGAGTCGTCTCGCGTCAGCGAGGTGCCGCCGACGGCGACCACCGTCGGGTTCGTCGCGGGCCAGGACTGCACGTTGCCGGTGTCTCCGGACGACACCGTCACGGCGATGCCGGGGTGGTCGTAGAAGTGGTCGTAGCTGGTCTGATCCGCCGCTTCACCGTCGTAGCCGTAGGAGTTGGAGATCGCCACGGCGCCCTCGGAGGCTGCCTCGTCGACCGCGGCCCCGAGGTCGTCGAAGGATGCCGAGTCTGCCTGCACCAGAAGAATGTTGCACTTCGGGCAGACGCTGGACACCGCGTCGAGGTCGAGTGCGGCCTCGATGGTCCAACCCGGGTTGTCAGCAGGGAAGTCTTGACCACCGCGCTGATCCACGGTCTTGAAGCAGCCGTTGTCGCTCGTGCAGGCCGGCAGGCCGTAGTGCTCGCGGAAGACCGCGAGGTCGGCTTCGGCGTTGGAGTAGCCGAAGGCATCGACGATCGCGACCGTCTGGCCCTCACCGCCGTTCGGCAGGTTGTAGGCGGCCTGCAGGTCCTCCGGCCCGAGCGCGGTCGCAGGCGGTCCGTCGTTCGGGGAGAGCAGACGACCCGCCTTGTCGGTGTAGCCCAACGCGAAGCAGTGGGCGATCGGCACCTTCGACTTGCGTTGTGCCGCAGTCACCGTCGCACAATCGGCGGGCTTGTAGCGTTGCCCGCTCTTCTTCGTGCTCTTCTTCCCGGTCGAGGTCTTGGCAGCGGCCGACCGGTGTGCCGCGGACGTGTTGGTTGACGTGGATTTGGTTGACGTGGAGGTAGCGGCGCTGGAGGTGGTGGCTGCCTCGGCGCCGCTCCACCATCCCATCGCCATCATCATGGCCGCGCACGTCACCAGGGTGAGCAGGGCGCGCAGCTTGCGAGAGTGTTTACTCACTGCTTCAGCTCCTCGGGGTAGGACGGATCGCGCTTGACACGGTGGCGGCCCCTTCACACCGACACCCCGCGATGGCAAGCGATCGTGCCATCGCGGGGGAGGGTGTGGTGCGCATCCGGTCCGTCATGTTCCGGGCAGCTGTCCTCAATACGACAACGCCGCAGTAATGTGCTCATCCTCGTCGGTGTCGTCGGCCTGCCGCTCTCAATTCGTCGATCCGGCTGCCGCAGCGGCAGATTGGCCGGGATGCATCTGTCGGTGTCGTGGTCACTCGCACGTCTGCAGCGAGTCCGCCTGCCGTGGGCCGTATTTGTGGCCGTGACCGTCGGGCATGAGCAGCGCGTCGATCAGATCGGCTCCGGACTGCACGTAGCTGACGACGGGCAGCCACGGACGACCATCTCCGGAGGGCGACCACAGGTCGCTCGGATGCGTATGCACGACAGGGTCATCGGCGTTCGTGACCGAGGTCTCACGAGGTAGTCCGACCTTTCCGCCGCCCGGGGTGCCGACCCACAGCACCGAGCAGACCTGGCTCCTGGCGCGGGCGCCGCCGGGTCCGGTGAAGATCGACTGTCCCGCAGTGGCGCCGAGGCTCTCGCCATACACGTGCAGTTGCGGCCGCTGCGACGGGGGCAGCCGGTCGATGCGGTGGGAGATGGCGCGGAAGAGCGCTCGTGCCGCCGCGTCGGCGTCGTCCTGGTGCAGCAGGTAGGACATCCAGCTCGGCAGGTCGTCATACTGCATGCCGACGGTGGCGACGTCGGAGCCGAATCGACCCTCGAGGCCCTTGACGAACGCAGGGTCGATCCACCCGGATCCGGTCGGTATGGCGATCACGACGTGATCGACGCGCAGTCCGCCTCTCGCGACGAACTGGTCGGCGACCCGATCGGCCTGTGCCTGCACGCTTTCGCCCGGCCGCTGCTCGGCGTAGGCACGCACCGCCCCGACGGGTGATCTGTGCTCGAGCGGTCGTTCGGACGAGGCGGTCGGCACCGACAACGTGGTCTGCGCGTTGGCGGGCGAGATCGGTGAGAAGTAGGCCAAGATCACGGCGAGGATCAGGCCGGTGCGCCAGAGCCGGCGCCGGTGTCGCCAGGCGAGCCGGCAGATGTGTCCCAGTAGGAGGGTTGCCCCGGAGGCGGCCGCCATGCAGAGCCAGTAGCCGATTCCTATGCCGTGCAGGCCGATCGAGGTCCTCATCGATCCTTCGATCAGCTGATGCGCGACGAGCGAGGCGGCGACGACGCCGGCACAGATCCAGAGGACGACCTGGTGCACCCGGCCCGTGAAGTGCGCGCTGGCGCGACGGATCGGACGGGCGATGGCGACCGCGACGGCCACCAGGAGCGTCGTGACGACCCCCTGAGTGAACGGGTCGTGCGGCAGGCGCGAGGGAAACACCGACAGTGCGACGCCGATGGCCGCGGCGATCGCGGTCGACGCGCGCGGCAGATGCGTCAGGTGGCTCCACCGGTTGCGCACGGGAGCCGCCGGGCGCGCGACGGGGTGCGGCGTCTCGACCGGAGGTGGCTGCAGCAGGACGGTCATGCCCGGGCTCCTTCGGGGAGTCGGAGGGAGTGGGGTTTGCGCAGGCGCGAAGCGAGGGCGCGGCCCGCGCATACGGCCGCGGCGACGCCGGAGATCACCGACGCGATCGCGGCCGCGATCGCCAGCACGGAGACCGGGGTCTCCG
>CAYPQR010000016.1:1779-19070 GCA_964412865.1 uncultured Intrasporangiaceae bacterium | reverse complement strand
CGCGCATGGGCGCACGTCGGAGATCGAGCGCTAATTATCAGGATTCCTGTACATATGACCGCCGGAGTGGCACAGTAGTTCCGTCCATCGATAAGGATTCCTGTTAGTTATGGGAGAAGCTCACTCATGGCCCAGACAACCGGTGCCGCCACGGCGCCGTCCACCGCCAGTGGCCTGACCAAAGGCACCCTCTTCGCCGCCGCCGTCGCCGTGGCCCTCGCGCAGGTCGCTCTTGCCATGCCTGCCGTCTTCAACGGCTTGTTTCAACAAGACCTGCACACGAGTTCGTCGCAGCTGACCTGGATCTCGGACGCCTTCCTCGTCCCGGTCACCCTGCTGGAGTTGACAACCGGCGTCTTCGGTGACCTGTTCGGTCGCAAGCGGCTACTCCTGTGGGGTGCCGTTCTGCTGTGCGTCGGGTCGATCATCTGCGTGCTGACGCCGGGCGCCGGTGTCTCGACGAACACCCGGGTGACCGTGCTCCTCGGCGGTCAGATCATCGCCGGCATCGGCGCGGCCGCCATCTTCCCGACGACCTTGGCCATGGTCGCGGCAGGCACGAACGGTGCCCGCGAACGAGCCAAGGCGCTCACCATCTGGGCCGCCGCGTTGTCCACGGGTGGCGCCATCTCCCCCATCCTCGGCGGCCTGGTCGCGAAGCTCCCGTTCGGGGGCAACGAATACGCCAGTTGGCGATGGGGTTTCGTCGTCCTGGCCTGTCTCGCGGCATTCAGCCTGATTGTCTCCTGGAGGTTCGCCCAGGACTCGTCGGCGCCGGCGGGCCGGTCGTTGGATTGGCCTGGCCAGATCACTGTCGCGGTCGCCGTGTTCGCCCTGCTGTTCGGAGTGATTCAGGGGCCGACCGACGGCTGGGGAAGCGCCCGTGTCGTCGGCGCGTTCGTGCTGTCCGCACTGTTCTTCGTGATCTTCATCTTTGCCGAACGCCGCACCGACGCCCCCTTGCTGGACCTCTCGCTGTTCCGTAACCGGGCGTTCGCGGTGGGGTCGATCGCGACGGTCCTCGGCATGCTGGCCTTCCTCGGCACCGCATATGCGAGCAGCATCCGGCTGTCCGCCATCCAAGGCTTCTCACCGCTGAAGAGCTCGATCGCCTTCATCCTGCTCAACGGCATCGCGCTCGCGCAGATGCCCCTGACACATCGAGTGATGGCACGGCTCAACCCGCGCTGGATCATGGGCGGCGGCATGCTGCTGATCGGGGCCGGAGACCTGTGGATGTCGCAGCTCAGCGCGGAGAACTTCTCGATCGGGCCGATCATCGCGCCGCTTGCCCTGGTCGGCATCGGCTTCGCGTTCGCGGTCTCAGCCGTCAGTGCCGTGGCGGTCAACAACGTCTCGAAGCGACAGACGGGCATGGCGAGCGGCACCACCAGCCTGCTGCGTGACCTCGGTTTCACCCTGGGGCCGGCCGTGATCGGCGCCATCGCGCTCAGCCGCGCCGCCAACGCGATCCAGGACAAGATCGCCTCCAGCCCGAGTCTGCAGCACGCGATGGCGGCTTTCACAGCGGCACCCGAACACGCCACCGGTGCCCAGAAGCACGCCCTGGAGGAGGCCGTCGGCGCAGTGCACTCCGGCCCTCTCGGCGCGAACGCCGTGCCCGCATCGATCAACCCGATCCACGACGTGGCGTTCCATGCGCTGGACAACGCGTATGCGGTCGGCTACCTGGTCTGCGGCGTGCTGGCCCTCATCGGCGCGGCGTTGGCCGTGTTCCTGCTCGGCACCGGCGGCAAGGATCCCGTGACCGAGTGATCGCGGCGAGGGCCCGGATCCGATGTCGGATCCGGGCCCTTGCATGTGTGTTCGACGATCAGCTCAGGCCGAGTATGCCCGCGGCGTTGTCCTTCAGGATGCCGGGCAGCACCTCCTCGCGCAGGCCGAGTGCCGTGAAGTCCTCGATCCAGCGCTCCGGGGTGATCAGGGGGTAGTCGCTGCCGAAAAGCACCTTGTGGCGCAGCATTCCACCGGCAGCAGTGACCAGTTCCTTCGGGAAGTACTTTGGTCTCCAGCCCGACAGGTCGATGAATACGTTCGATTTGTGGGTCGCCATCGAGATCGCCTCGGCCTGCCACGGCACCGACGGATGGGCCAGAATGACGGTCAGGGCGGGGAAGTCGGCGGCGACATCGTCGAGCAGAATCGGGTTGGAATATCGCAGTTTGATGCCGCGCCCGCCGGGCAGGCCCGCTCCGATGCCGTTTTGACCTGTATGGAACAACGCGGGCACGCCGAGTCTCTCGATCTCGGCCCACAGCGGCCGCCACCGCGGGTCATCCGGCGAGAAGCCCTGCAGTGACGGGTGGAACTTGAAGCCGCGCACGCCGTGGTCCGTGACGAGACGGTGCGCCTGGGCGACCGCTTCGTCCCCGCGGTGCGGGTCGACCGAACCGAACGGGATGAGCACGTCGGCATGGTCGGCGGCCGCTTCGGCGATCTGCTCGCTGGAGATCGGCGCATGCCCGGTGGCGGTCCCCGCATCGACGGTGAAAACGACTGCGGCCATTCCCCTATCGCGGTACCGAGCTGCTAGGTCGGACACCGTGGGCGTGCGGTTGTCGGACGCCTTGAAGTAGGCCGCCGAGGCGTCCATCAACTCTTGGTCCATCGAGAGGTGGCCGTGGTCGTCCTGCTCGACGTGCACGTGCACGTCGAGCGCGCGGATCGCGCCCAGATCGATGTGCGGCTCGTAGGTCACCGTGTCACCTCATCCTCGTCGGCCCCGCCGTGCTGGGCGCGGATCGCTCGCTTGACCAGTTTGCCGGATGCGTTGTGCGGCAGGTCGGCGCAGAAACGCACCGATCTGGGCACCTTGTAGCCGGCCAGCCTCGTGCGCAGGTGCGCCAGCAGTTCGTCCTCGGTCAGATCACGGCCGGCGCGCAGGCTGACGACGGCACGCCCGACCTCTCCCCAGGTCGGGTCGGGCACGGCGATCACGGCGCACTCGGCGACGGCGGGATGGGTATAGATCGCGGCCTCGACCTCGACCGGGTAGACGTTCTCCCCACCCGAGATGAACATGTCCTTCAGCCGGTCGACGATGCGAAGATGCTCCCCGTCCACCTCGGCCAGGTCACCGGTGCGCAGCCATCCGTCGTCGGTGAAGGCCCGGTGGGTGGCCTCCGGGTCACGCCAGTAGCCGGTGCTGACGTTGGGCCCCTGCACCAGCACCTCCCCCGGCTGGCCGACGACGGGGGTGCCGAGAGTGGGGTCGACCACCTGCACGTCGGTGAACATGCACGGAGTCCCGGCCGAACCCATTCTGCTCAGACTCTCCTCGGCCCGGAGCATGGTGACACCGGGAGATGCCTCGGTCAGCCCGTAGCCCTGGATGAGCGGCACCCCGCGATCGGCATACGTCTGCAGCAGAGCAGTGGGGATCGGTGCGCCGCCGCTCATCGCGGTACGCAGCGAGCGCAGGTCGGCGTCCTTCCACCGCTCGGATCGAGTGAGCGCCAGATACATCGAGGTGACACCGAAGAGGAAGGTGACGCCCTCTCGTTCGATCAGGTCCAATGCCCGGTCGGGGTCGAATTTGCGCTCGATGAGGGCGGTCCCGCCCTTCAACAAGGTCGGCAGCAGCAGTTGGTTCAACGCGGCGGTGTGAAAGAGCGGCGCGGTGACCAGCGCGACCTCGTCGCTGCGCAGGTCGACGTCGACCAGCAGGTTATAGACGTTCCAGGCGATGTTGCCGTGGGTCAGCTGCACGCCCTTGGGCCGGCCACTGGTGCCGGAGGTGTATTGGATCATGAACAGGTCGTCGAGACTCACCGATTCGTCGATCGGCCCGGCATCGGGCATCGCGAGCGCCGACAGGCCTCCCTCTCCGCCGGGACGCATCCGCACCTCGGGGATCCGCAGCTCTCTCACGTCGGCGGACCGGGCGACCGCGTCGAATCGCTCCTCCCAGAGCAGGATCGACGGTGCGCTGTCGGTCAGGATGTAGGCCATCTCGGGGGCGGCGAGGCGCGTGTTGAGCGGCAGGAAGACCGCGCCGAGGCGCGCCGTCGCACACATTGCGACGACGAGATCGATGCTGTTGAGCCCGAGGTATGCGACGCGGTCGCCGGCCACGATCCCCCGGGCGCGCAGCCCGTGCGCCACCTGCTCCGAGGCGTCGGCGAGCTGCGCATACGTCATCGTGTGGCCGTCCTGCCGCAGTGCCGGGCGCTCTGGCGACATCCGTGCCCGGCGAGCGGGCCATGACCCGATTCCCTTGTCGTGCATGGGCTCTTCCTTGATCAGTCGAGGTCCAATCGTGCCTTGGTGTCCATGAGCTCACGCAGCGCACGGTCGCGTCGGGCTCGCAGGTCGTCCTCGTCGCACCCGTCGAGCTCGTCGCGCACGCCGGCCACCAGGGTGTCGATCAGCTGCGGCGTGAGCTCCGGCGAGCCGAGGTCGTGCCACCATTCGACCATCGGGGGGCCGAGATGGTCCAGCACGTGCGCGAGCCCGCCGGGGCCACCGGACAGGTGCTGCGTGGCGAGCGGGCCGAGCAGCGACCACCGCAGGCCGGGGCCGGATGCGATCGCTGTGTCGATGTCGCTCACCGACACCACGCCCTGATCGACGAGGTGATAGGCCTCGCGCCACAATGCGGCCTGGAGGCGGTTGGCGACGTGCCCGGGCAGCTCACGGTGCAGCCGGATCGGCCGTTTGCCGAGCGCGGTGAACAGCTCCATGGCCTGCTCGATGGCGGCCTCGGACGTGTCGCGGCCACCGACGATCTCGACGAGCGGCACCAGATGCGGCGGGTTGAACGGGTGCGCCACCAGCACGCGTTCGGGATGGCGGGCGCAGGCGCCCTGGAAGCTGCTCGGCGGCAGGCCGGAGGAGCTGCTGGTGAGCAGCACGCCGGGACCGGCCGCCTGATCGAGGGCGGCGAAGATCTCCCGCTTGGTCTGCAGTCGCTCGGGGCCGGCCTCCAGCACCAGGTCGGCGGCGCGCCCGGCATCGGCGACGTCCTGGCTGACCCGCAGGCGAGCGGCGTCATACGGCGTGCCGAGCTCGGCGAGCCGGGTGGCGACGTCCCTGCGCAGCCGCGGCTCGAGGTCGGGGTCGGGGTCTGCGACGACCACATCGAGGCCCCGGTGCAGTGCGAGGGCGGCCCAGCTGACGCCGATGGCACCGCCGCCGACGATGCCCACGGTGCGCAGGGTTCCGGGGGTCATCGCGTCTGCTCCGACGTGCGGTTCGCGAGGGCGACGAACGGCTCGAGCGATCCCGGCACCGCGAGCGAGTCGGGGCTGGCGACCTCGGCGATCGTGGCGCCCTGCAGGATCTTCTTGACGGGCAGCTCCAGCTTCTTGCCGGTGAGGTTGCGCGGCACGCACGGCACCTGGAGGATGCGGTCGGGCACGTGCCGGGGCGACAGCGCCTCCCGCAGGCCGCCACCGATGGCTCGGCGCAGCTCGTCGTCGAGTTCATGCCCCTCTTCCAACGCGACGAACAGGAGCAGGTCGCCGTTGCCGCCCTGCGGATCCTCCAGATGCACCACGAGGCTGTCGGCCACCTCCTCCATCTCCTCGACGACGCGATAGAACTCCGCGGTGCCGAGGCGCACGCCACCCCGATTGAGCGTGGCGTCGGACCGGCCTGCCACGTGGCAGCTTCCGTTGTCGTGGAAGATGATCCAGTCGCCGTGTCGCCACACCCCGGGATACTGGTCGAAGTATGCCGCGCGCATCCGCGAGCCGTCGTCGTCGCCCCAGAAGCCGACCGGCATCGAGGGCATCGGGGAGGTGATCACCAGTTCGCCCAGTTCGCCGACGACCTCGCGCCCGTGCTCGTCGAAGGCGTGCACGTCGGCCCCCAGGCAACGGCCGGAGATCTCCCCCGCCCACACCGGCAGAAGTGGGTTGTTCTGCACGAGGCCGGAGCAGATGTCGGTGCCGCCGCTGCCGACGTTGAGCTGCACGGCAGGTCCGAGCTGGTCTCGGATCCACGCGTATCCCTCCGGAGGCAGTGGGGCACCAGCTGATCCGACCACCCTGATCGCGAAATCCTCGCCCCTCAGGTCGATCCCGGCCTTGCGGCAGGCCATCACGAAGCCGGGGCTCGCACCCATGATCGTCGCCCTGGTCTCCTGCGCCAGACGCCACTGCCAGCCCAGATCGGGATGCGCCGGATTGCCGTCGACCATCACGATGGACGACCGCACCAGCAGGGAGGAGACCAGCGCGTTCCACATCATCCAGGCGGTTGTGGTGAACCACAGCATCCGGTCGCCGGGCTTCATGTCCCACGACAGTGCGTGATTCTTCAGGTGCTCCAGCAGGATGCCACCGTGACCATGGACGATCGCCTTGGGCCGACCCGTCGTGCCGGATGAGAACAGCACGACGAGCGGGTGATCGAACGGCACCGGCTCGCACTCGAACTCGGGGGACGGCGCGTCAGCCAATAGAGCGGGCCACGAGAGCGCGTCATCGACCCGCCACTCGCCGTACTCGATGTCGACGACGTGCCGCACCGTCGGCAGGCCCGCGCGGATCTGCTCGACGTGCCCGCGACGGTCGATCGACTTGTCGCCGTATGCATAGCCGCCGGCGACCAGCAGCACCACCGGCTCGATCTGCGCGAAGCGGTCGAGCACGCTGCGAGGACCGAATTCGAGGGCACAACTCGACCAGATCGCGCCCAGACTGGCTGTTGCGAGGAATGCGACGAGCGCCTCGGGGACGTTGGGCAGGTAGCCTGCGACCCGGTCGCCGCGGCCGACGCCCAAGCTCTGGAGCACCCCTCGTGCGCGAGCAACCTGGTCGCGCAGTTCGCCGAACGTCAGGTCGAAGTCGGGGCGAGTCTGGCAACGCGCCAGCACCGCGAGCCGGTCGGTGTCCTCGGCGCGGCCGAGAGCATGCTCCGCATAGTTGAGTGTTGCGCCCGGGAACCACTGTGCGCCGGGCATGGTGCGCGATGTGAGGACCTGCGTCGCACGCCCGTGGGAGGTGACGTCGAAATAGTCCCAGATCGCCGACCAGAATCCCTCCAGGTCGTCGACGGACCAGCTCCACAGCTGCTCGTGGGAGTGCATGGTCTTGCCGCGGTGCTCCTCGAGCCAGCGGAGAAAATCCCCGACACGGCTGCGCTGAAGCACGTCGTCCGGCGGCGTCCAGATCAGGTCGCCCGCACGCACCGGCGTGTCTGACCGGGCGCTCACTTGTCGGTCACCTTGCCTGCCCGCCCGTCGAGGAAGTCGCGCATGCGGCCCTTGGCGTCATCGGTGCCCTGGGCGATGGCCGCCATCAGGGCCTCCATCAAGTAACCCTCCCGCGGGTTGGCTTCGGCGATCCGCGGGAGGGCCTGCAGCACTGCGAAATTGGTCTGAGGTGCGTTTCCGGCAACACGGCGAGCCAGGTCCTGCGCGACCTTGCCTGCGGTGCCTGCCGGCACGACATACTGGCTCAGGCCGATGGCCTCGCCCCCGGCGGCGTCATACCGTCGACCGGTCAGCATCATGTCGGTCATCCGAGCGACCCCGATCAGCCGCGGTAGGCGCACCGACCCGCCGCCGCCGACGAAGATGCCTCGTTGCCCCTCCGGCAGCGCATAAAAGGTCGACTCGTCCGCGACCCGGATGTGGCACGCGGCGGCCAGCTCCAGGCCGCCCCCGATCACCGCACCCTTCAGGGCCGCGATGACCGGCACCGGGCCGGACTCGACGAGTTCGAAGACGCGATGCCACATCCGGGAGTGGTGCACTCCGGCGAAGGTGTCGCGCGAACCCATCTCGGCCAGGTCGAGGCCGGCGCAGAAGTGCTCGCCATCGGCATCGACGACCACGACCCTCACCCGTTCGTCAAGCGAGACGAAGAAGCGCTCGATACCGCGAATCGTACTGTCGCTGAGCGCATTGCGCTTTTGTGGGCGGGCCAGGGTGAGAGTCGCGACGCCACCGTCGACCGAGGCTCGAATGGTCTCCGGAAGCTCTAGACGCTCCAGACTGTTGGGTTCCACAGGACTCCTCACACAACTATCAGGTTTCCTGATGATTACATGGTTGTTCTGCGATTGCAAGAGCCTGGTTGAATGACGGGGTGACTACCCGACAGCCCCGCAGGCAGCCCGCCGCACCTCTGCTGCTCTACGCCGTCAAGCAGGTCGAGCTGGTCACCCGCTCGCGCCTGGACGCGATCTTGAAGGGGTCCGGTGTCACGGCGCTGCAATACACCGCCCTGTCGGTGCTCGAGCGCACCCCCGCGATGTCGTCGGCCGACCTGGCCAAGGCCTCCTTTGTGCGCGCCCAGTCGACCGCTGACCTCATCGGCGCCCTGGAGCGCCGCAACCTGATCGAACGCAGCGTCGACCCCGACAATCGGCGCCGGCGGCTGATCCAACTCACCGACGACGGGCGAGCCTTCCTGGCCGAATACGATCCGCTCGTCGCCCAGCTGGAGGAGGAGATGCTGGCCGGTCTCAGCACGTCGGACCGCACCGCCTTCCGTGAGCACCTGACCACCTGCCGGCGCAACCTCACCGAGTAGGCATCGCCACCGCACACCTACCTGGTCGTCTCGAGCGGCGTCAACAGTTCACTCGCGGCGGCGCGCACGACCTCACCGAAGACCGCAGAGCGGTCGAGGTCGCTCAGGAACGCGTGCCCCACCGCGAGGCTGAGCATCACGTAGGCCCGGTCGCGCAGCCTCTTCTCACCATCCTCAGGATGCGCCGTCTGCAGCGATCGGTAGATCTCGTCCAGCGTTTGCCGGTATCCGGTCGACATGACCTGGCGCAACGCGTCGTTGGTGCGTGACGCGTTGTGAAACTCCACGATGACGGCGTTCTCGTCGCTGGGCCCGGAGAACTCGTCGCCGTAGAGGTAGTCGAGCAGACCCTCGGTATCCAGTTCGCCGCCGTGGGCGCCGGCGTCGGCCGACGGGTCACTGCGGCCGTGCACCCACCGTGCGAGCGCCAGCACCAACTCATCCTTGTTGCCTGCGTAATGGCGCACGTGGCCGCGGCTCATGCCCGCTTCACCGGCGATGCGCTCCAGCGTCAGCCCACCGAGGCCATACCGCACGACACAACGCGCCGCGGCCTGCATGATCTGCTCGTGGCGCTCCTCCATCACGCTCGGTCGTCCCATGTCCACTCCGTATTCGGTCCGGCAGCCGTTTTCCGTCGTCCTGGCCGAACCGCGGGTCGGCCAACACGAAAATATCCTAACCTTTTTGTTAGTCACTCTTGATAAACAACTCACCCGTCGCATAGTCTCTCGACTACCTCGAACGAAGCCCGACGCCGTTCGACCAGCCGAGCACCGTCCGACCGATCATCGGCGGCATCTCGGGTCATGACACGACATCCACGACGAGAGCCGTTCTCCCGTCGGCTCCCCGCTCGCCCACAGCGCACTACTGAGGCGATCTCGGACCGCCCGAAAGGCATAACCCATGAAGAAACCGATCGCATTGACCGGCGCGGCCCTGCTCACCGTCGGCCTCGCCGCGTGCGGCAGCGGCGGCAGCAGCAAGGACCCCTCCGGCTCGCCTGCTGCGACGTTCAGCCCATCGAAACTGGCCACCACGACGCCGGCCGGCAGCAAGACGGTCGACTCGGTGACCTGGGGCGTGCCCACCGGTGAACCGCGGTCCCTCGACCCGGTCAAGGCGGGCACCGACTCCGAATACGTGATTCTCGGCAACATGTGCGAGCACCTCCTCGCCCTCAACCCCGACTTCTCAGTCGGCGCCGGGCTCGCGACCTCGGCCGAGTGGGCCAATCCGGTCACCCTTGTCATCAACCTGCGCAAGGACGTGAAGTTCTGGGACGGCAAGCCGATGACGCCGGCCGATGTGGTCTACAGCCTGCGCCGCAACATGGACCCGAAGACGGGGTCGGTCAACATCGGTCAGTACGCCGGCGTCAAGTCGATCGCGGCCAGCGGAGCACATCAGGTGACGGTGCACATGAAGTTCCCCGACTCGCAATTCCGCAACTCCCTGGCGACCACCTCCGGCACGGTGATCGAGAAGGCCTACTCGAGCGCGCACAAGAAGTCCTTCGGCACCGCCGCCGGCGGGTTGATGTGCACCGGTCCATTCGAGTTCAAGTCATGGAAGTCCGGCAAAAACATTGTCGCCACCGCGAACCCGCACTACTGGAACGGTGATCCGAAGACACACAAGCTGACCTTCGAGTTCATCGCCGACAACTCGACCCTCACCAGTGCGCTGCTCTCCGGTGAGATCGACGGGGCCTACGACGTGCCGTTGACAAGCGCCGACAGCTTCGAGAAGTCGAAGACCGGGTCGCTGCACTTCGGCCCCAGCACCGCCACCCTCAGCTTCGGTCCGGCGAGCGCGTCCGGGCCCGCATCCAAACCGGTGGTCCGCCGGGCTCTCGATCTGGCCATCGACAAGTCGGCATTCGTCCAGAACGTGCTCAAGGGCTACGGCACCACGGTCAAGACCTTCAACCCGCCGCTCACCTTCACGGGCCTTCCCGAAGCCGACATCTATCAGAAGGGGTATGACGCGCTGCCGGCCCGCAAGCAGGACCTCGCCAAGGCCAAGAAACTGATCGCCGGAGCACACCTGAAGACCACCGATCTCGTGCTCGCCATCCCCTCCGGCAACGAACAGTTGCTGCAAACGGCCACCATCGTGCAGGCAGCAGCCAAGAAGATCGGCCTGACGATGCAGATCAAGCAGATGCAGGCAGTCGACTTCGCCGGCTTGTTCTACAGTGAGAAGGCCCGCAAGGGCATCGACTTCGTGGCCACCATGGGTTATCTGAACGCACCCGGGCCCATCTCCAACGCTTCGTTTTTCGCCCAGCCTGCGCCACGCGGCCTGTTCAACTGGTCGAAGTACAACAACCCCAAGGTGACCAAGCTTCTCACCAAGGCGGAGCAGAGCATCAGGCCGAAGGAGGCAGCCCGCAACTTCGTCGCCGCGCAGAAGATCTTCGCCCACGACAATCTTCAGGTGTCACTGGGGCTCAAGTACTCCAACCTGTACCTGAGCAACAAGCTCAGCGGGGCCACGGTCTCCTTCGCATACATCGGTTCGCCGTGGGCGCTCCATCTCGGCGGCAAGTGAGCGTGGCTGGATCGTCGCATGGTCTTTCTCACCTTCGTGGCCAAACGGGTGCTGGGCCTACTGGCTACCGTCCTGGTCGCCAGCATCCTGATCTTCGCGGCCTTCTCGCTGACGCCAGGCGACCCGGCAGCAGCGCTCGCGGGCGGGGTGACGCCGAACCCCGCAACCCTGGCCCAGATCCGCCACCAGTTCCACCTGGACGACCCGATCTGGCTTCGCTACATCCACTGGATGGTCAGTCTGGTGACCGGTGACCCGGGCACATCGTTCGTCTACGGCACCAAGGTCTCGGGTCTGATCCTCCCTCGCGTCGAGACAACGGCACTGCTGGCCGGGTATGCGGCACTGCTGATCATCGTCATCGGCGTCGGCAGCGGCATCGTGGCGGCACTTCGGGGTCGCCACGTCGACCGCGCCATCACCGTCGCCGGGTCGATCCTGATGGGTGCACCGACCTTCGTCGTCGCGATCTTCCTGATCTGGATCTTCTCCACCGAGCTCGGCTGGTTCCCGGTCTACGGCGCCGGAAGCGGTCTTGCCGACAGGTTGTGGCACCTGACCTTGCCCGCCGTCGCGATGAGTTGTGCCTACCTGGCATTCATCTCTCGCATCACCCGCACCTCGATGCGACAGACGATGACCTCCGAACACGTCGAGACGGCACTCAGCCGAGGTATTCCGTGGCGCCTCATCGTGCGTCGGCACATCCTGCGCAACGCCTCACCGGAGATCTTCGCGATCTCGGGCATCACCATCGCGGGCCTCATCGCCGCCACCGCCGTCGCCGAGACGGCCTTCGGCATCAACGGCATCGGCTCCCTGCTGGTCGAGGCCGCCGCTCGCAAGGATCTGCCCGTGGTGTTGATCATCTCGCTGATCATGGTCGTCGCCTTCGTGCTGATCAACACCATCGTGGACATCATCAACGCAGCGATCGACCCTCGCCTGACCCAGGAGGCCACGAAATGAAGCCCCCACAGGGCGCTTCGCCCACCACCACGGCAGCGGAACTCCCCCATTCGGCTGATCGAGCCGCACGAGACGACGTCGCGACCGTATCGAGCGGCGCGGGCCGCGCCGCGCAATACGTGCAGGGAGCACCGGTATGACCGCGACGCAGGCCACCGCCTCGAGCGGCTGGGCGATCACCCGCCGACTCGCGAGATCGGATCGCGTGACGACGCTGGCCGTCGCAGTGTTCGCCGTCGTCATCATCCTCGCGGTGATCGGTCCATGGGTGACGCCCTACGCACCCGACGCGATCGACGTCGCCAACACTCTGGCAGGTCCGAGCGCCGGCCACTGGCTCGGCACCGACCAGACGGGGCGGGACATCTTCTCGCGGCTGCTGGCCGGCACCCGGGCGACGATGCTGGGACCGCTGTTCGTCATGCTGATCTCCACCACCCTCGGCACGCTGCTCGCGGTGCTGGCCGCCTGGCACGGCGGGTGGATCGACACCCTGATCTCGAGGGCCATCGACATCATGTTCGCCTTCCCGGGCATCGTCGTGGCGATCATCGGCGTGACGATCTTCGGTCGGGGGCTGGTCGCCCCCGTTGTCGCGCTGTCGCTCACCTTCGTGCCCATGGTGGCCCGAGTGCTTCGCACGGCCGCGCTACGTGAGCGAACCCTGCCATACGTCGCCGCCCTACGAGTGCAAGGAGCCTCCGGGACCGGGATCGTCCTGCGACACCTGGTGCCGAACCTGCTGCCGATCGTGGTGGTTCAGGCCACCATGGGTTTCGGCTACGCACTGCTCGACCTCGCGGCGATCTCCTATCTGGGTCTCGGGCTGCAGCCTCCGGACACGGACTGGGGCCTGCTGATCTCCAACGGCCAGTCCGGCATCATCGGTGGCCATCCTGTGCAGTCCGTGTCCGCCGCGCTTGCCGTGCTGCTGACCGTGATCGCCGTCAACCTCATCGGTGACCGGCTTGCCGCCCACTACGAGATCGGACAACGATGACACCCGGCACCCCACTGATCGACGTCCAAGACCTCCACCTGCGCCTGCCCACGCGCGAAGGTCCCGTCGAGCTGCTGCGTGGAGTAGACCTTCACGTCGCGCCGGGCGAAGCCGTCGGCCTGGTGGGCGAGTCCGGCTCGGGCAAGTCGCTCACCGCCCGATGTATCGGACGACTGCTCCCTCAGGGTGCGACGGTCGACGGATCGGTCACCTTCGGCGGATCGTCGGTCTTCGACATGCAGCGTGACAGGCTGCACCGCTACCGATGCCACGACGTCGCGATGATCTTCCAGGACCCACGGGCTCACATCAATCCGATCCGCAGGGTCGGTGACTTCCTCGTCGAGGGCCTGGTCGACACCCGCGGCGTGTCGAAACAGGAGGCAGTGCAGCGGGCTGCCGCCACCCTCGAAGAGGTCGGAGTGGATCGGCCAACGACGCGGATGCGGCAGCACCCGCACGAGCTCTCCGGTGGACTGCTGCAGCGGGTGATGATCGCAGCCGCACTGCTCATCAAGCCCAGCCTGCTTCTCGCCGACGAGATCTCCACCGCCCTGGACGTCACGACCCAGGAGGAGGTGATGGCCATCCTCGACGAGCTGCGCCGTGAGCGCCACCTGAGCATGGTGTTCATCACCCACGATCTCGACCTCGCCGCCGCGGTGTGTGACCGCCTGGTCGTGATGAGATCCGGTCGTGTCGTGGAGACCCTGTCGGCACAGCACCTCGATGCCGCCGCCGACCCCTACACCATTGCGCTGGCCCAGGCGCGGGTGCGCCTCGAACAACGGCCGGTCTCGGTCACAGCTGCTGGATCGCGGTCGATCCGACCGGGCGACTTCCAGGAGGGTTCTCATGCCTGAACCGGTCATCGCGGTGCGGGACCTGGTCAAGGTCTTTCACGTCCGAAAGCCCGGCCGGCTGGTCACGGAGCCGTTCACCGCCGTCGACCGGGTTTCGTTCGATGTCGCCGCGGGCGGATCACTGGCGATCGTCGGCGAGTCCGGCTCCGGCAAGAGCACAACCGCCCGCATGATCGTCGGACTCGAACTCGCGACGTCTGGAAGCGTCCGCGTGACGGGGAGCGAGTGGCACCCGGATCGCGCAACGCGAGGCCGCGAACGCCGGCGCCGCGGCGCGCAGGTGCAGATGGTCTTCCAGGATCCCTACCAGTCGCTCGATCGCCGTCAGAGCGTGCAGGACTGCATCGACGAATGTCTGCGCCTGCACACGCGACTCGATCGGACCTCGCGAACGAAACGAGTCCATGAGCTGCTCGATCGGGTCCGACTCGAGCGCGGGCTCTCTGCAAGTCTCCCCCGGCATCTGTCGGGTGGGCAGCGCCAACGTGTCGCGATCGCGCGTGCGCTCGCCGCGGAGCCGCAGGTGCTCATCCTCGATGAGGCGGTGTCGGCGCTCGACGTCTCGGTGCAGGCCGAGGTGCTGGCCCTGCTGGCCCAGATCCGTGAAGAGACCTCCGTCGCCTTCATCTTCATCTCGCACGACCTCCCGGTCGTGCAGCAGGTGTGCGACGACGTGCTCGTCATGCGCGCCGGTGAGGTCGTCGAATCCGGCGGTGTCACCGACGTGCTCACCATACCGCAGCACGACTACACGAGGCGTCTCATCGACTCCGTGCCGAAGCCGGGCTGGCGGCCACGCCGACGCCTGCCGACGACTGACCCCCGTCCGTCCCTCTCCATGAAGGGCACCCGATGACCATTGAATTCAATCGTATTCAGCCGGCACCCGTATCCCGCTGCGCGACATCGTTCGACGTCAGGATGCGCGACGGCATCCGTCTGGCGACCGACGTCTACCTGCCCCGGGGCACGTCACCGACGGAACCAGGACCGACGATCCTGATTCGCCTTCCCTACGACAAGAACGGGAGCTACACCTTCATCCCGGAGGTCGCGGCATACATGACGCGGCGGGGATATCGGGTTGTCGCTCAGGACGTGCGCGGCAAGTTCCGCTCCGAGGGGCAGACGCTACTCTTCGTGAACGAAGCCGACGACGGCTATGACACGATCGAATGGATTGTTCAACAGCCGTTTTCGGATGGTGCCGTCGCCATGTGGGGTGATTCCTACTACGGCTACACGCAGTGGGCGGCTGTCGCCGGAGGGCACCCCGCCTTGCGTGCGATCTCGCCTCGTGTCACCGGCACCGGCCTCGGTGAGTTCCCGGTCGCGGCACCCGGCGCGGCCACCCGTGACGTGGAGATGGCCATCGTGCTGATGTATCCGCTGACCAATTTCCATTCTCGGGACACGTTCGAGTGGGAGCCGGACTGGTCCCACCGGCCCTACATCCGTGACCTGTCGCGTTTTCAGGAGCAGGTGGGCCGCTCCCCGTCCTTCGACCTGTGGTACCCGCACCCGGTGATCCTGCCCCGCTTCCCGCACGGCAGCCCCTTCCGACACCGCGCGATCCCGGTGCTGCACACAATCGGCTGGTGGGACAACTGCGCCCCCTGGTCGTGGCGCGACCACGAAGCCATGCAGCAGCGCGCGGACTGGGCTCACAACGAATATCTGCTGATCGAGTCGATCGACCATGAGAACAACCATTTCGGCGAGGTCCCGCATACCGGCACCGACGAACCGGATGCGATCAAGGCGATGCTTCCCGGCTATCTGGATCCGAGCCTGGAGTTCTTCGATGTCTTCCTCCGCGGGCAAGGGTCGCCCTCCGACATACCGCGGGTCCGCTGGAACCTCGCCGGCACCGATGGGTATCGCAGGGCGGCTGCCTGGCCCCCGGAGGGGGTCCGGCCGATCACCATGTATCCCACCGAGAGCCGCGACTTGGCGAGGAGCTCAACGGAGCACTCATCCTCTCTGCTGTGGGTGCACAACCCCGATGATCTCGTGCCCTCGCCGGTTCCGGATCCGTTCGCGTTCCTCGAAGTCGCGCCGGACGAGCAGAAGTCGGCGGTGCGCGTTGACGTGCTGGCCTTCACCGGGGAGGCGGTGCAGGCGGACGTCGATCTCGTCGGCCCGGTGTCGTTCCGCGCCGTGATCACCAGTGACGGGCCGTGCACCGACCTGTTCGTGCGGCTGTATGACGTGGCCCCCGACGGACACCAGCTGCGGATCGCCCGCGGCCAGCAGCACATCCTCGACACCACCGAGGCGGCTGATGTCACGATCGACCTCGGGCACCTCGGCTACCGCCTCGCCGCCGGTCACCGGCTGCGACTTCAGGTGCACTCCAGCGACTTCCCCGAATTTCTCCCCCAGCCGGGCACCTCCGAATCACCCTGGACCGCAGTCGAGGTGGCCCCCACGACGCAGGCGCTGGCTGTGGGTGGCGAGCGCGGTGCATACCTGAGACTCGGCGTGCTCGATGACCCCGGACCCGCCTGTCCCCTGCTCAACCCATCATCCAGCGAGGAACCCCAATGAGTGACACCCCGACTCCGCCCACAACCCAGTTTGCCTTCGAGGCCCGAGTGAGGGTCGAGGAGGGCCGGCAGATCAGCGCCGGCGACCGGGCCCGGCACTTCACCCCGATCACCGGTGGCACCGTCGCCGGTCCGATGCTGAACGGCTCGGTGTTGCCCGGCGGCGGCGACTGGTCGGTGCAACGCGGCGACACGACCCGGGTCGACGCGCACTACCTGCTGGAGGCCGATGACGGCGGCATCATCGATGTGCGCAACGTCGGCTACTTCCGGGCGAGTCCCGAGGTGGTGGCGCGGCATGAGGCCGGCGAGCAGGTCGGCGACGACGAATTCTATTTCCGCACCGCCCCCACGTTCGTCACCGGCGCGCCGGCCCACCAATGGCTGGCCGAGCACCAGTTCGTCGGAGTTGCCCGCGACGAGGACGAGCAGATCTGCATCCGCTTCTTCGTGGTGCGCTGACCGGCGGGGCGGCCCGCCGAGGTCGCGGCCGAACCGTCAAACCGTTGGACAACGCCAGAATCCACGATCCCGACGAGGGATAGGACATCGCGAGAAGTCGAGTTCTCGATCAGCTTGCATGTGAGCGCCGCACACAGGGGGCAGGCTGGATCATCCCGAACTCACGGGAAGGCGACGTCATCGCCGCTTCCGAAGGAACTCTTCGCAGGCAAAGCCGCGGTGATCACCGGAGCCGCAGCCGGGATCGGTTCTGGCTACGCGCAGGTCGCTGCCACCATAGGCATGCGGGTAGTCCTCGCCGACATCTGGTCCGGCCGTGATCGTCGCTGAACACGACGGGGCTGGTCCGCCCCTCCTGCCGCACCGCGCAGGGCTGCAGCAACCG
>CAYPQR010000016.1:0-1679 GCA_964412865.1 uncultured Intrasporangiaceae bacterium | reverse complement strand
CCCGCATCCATCACCGGGGCGACCGGATGACGCTCGTCGAAGCCACGGACTCACCGTGGCGATACACCGACCGATCGAGCACGCGCGGATGGCCGCATCGGCCGAGGCGGCGAATCACCCTGCCGTGTCGGCACTTACCGTGGGTCGATCGGCGCGCTCGCCCCGAGTGCCTCCTCGATGTCACGGCCGGCCGCGAGCGCCACATGCTCGCCGTGCATCGGCGCGATCAACTGCACCCCGCCCGGCAGACCGGTCGCCCCGACCCCGGTCGGCAGCGCCAGCGACGGCAGGCCCAGGAAGTTGACGGTGACCAGCAGCCGGTGGCGGCGCCAGAGTTCGGTCGTCGCCTCCGGACCCTGCAGGTCGAAGCCGATCGGGAACGGCTCGCGCGCCGAGACCGGCCCGAGGACGATCGGGTGTTCCGCCTGGAAGGCCCGCCACGCCGCCGCGATGACATAACGTCTCGCCCAGGCATGCCCGTATTCCCGACCGTCGAGCAACGTGCTCTGCGCGACGTTATCGCGGAAGTACTGCGTCGCGCCGTCGCTCAGCGAACCGGGCAGCACACCGGGCTCGAAGAGCGAGGCGTTCTCCGTGGAGCTGAGGCTGCGCCACAGCGTGGCCGACTCCTCGATGAGCGGCGGCTCGACCTCGTCGACCTGCCACCCGGCCGCCGCGAGAGCCTCGGACGCCGCGTCGATCGCCTCGGCTACCGAGTCGTCGACACCCCAGCCCAGCGGATCGCGGGTGACCGCCACGCGCTTGGGACCGTCATAACCCGACGGGTGAGGCACGGTGAGCGACAGCGGATCGCGGTCGTCGGCGCCGTGCATGATCGAGAAGGCCAGGTCGAGGTCGCCGACGCTTCGGGCGATAGGACCGTTGACGGCAAAATGCTGCACCGAGAGTGGAATCGGCGCGGTCTGCACCATCGGTGCCGGGATCCGCCCGGCAGAGGTGCGCAGCGCGCACACCCCCGCGGCGTTGGCGGGCAGCCGCAGCGAGCCGCCGTAGTCGTTGCCCAGGCCGAGCGGCGTCATGCCGGTCGCGACAGCCACCGCATCCCCGGCGCTCGATCCTCCCGGCACCAGGTTCTTGTCCCACGGGTTGGTGGTGCGCCCGAACAGGTCGTTGTCCGTGTCCCAGCGCAGCCCGAAGTCGGGCATGTTGCCGCGGCCGATCGGTATGGCGCCCGCGTCCATCAGCCGCTGCACCATCGTGGCGTTGCCGCTCGGCATCGCCTCGGAAAGGAAGGTCGCACCCTCGGTGGTGGCCGACCAGGTCAGGTCGATGTTCTCCTTGACCGTGAACGGCACTCCCGCGAGCGGCCCGACCTCGCGGCCGGCAGCGATGTCCTCGTCGACCTTCCGGGCCAACTCCAGTGACCGATCCGCAAAGGTCACCGTCACGGCACCGACGGAAGGGTTGGTGGCAGCAATCCGGTCCACATGGGCACGGACCACCTCCTGGGCGGTGACCTCGCCGGCGGCAATGGCCTCGCTCAGCCGGCTCATCGTCATCTGCCGGCACGGTGTCTTCGTCACGAGTTCGTCCTTGTCGTCGACTGATCGGATTGTCCCGACCCTAGAGTGCCCTCGGTTGTTAGTCAATAGTGACCAACAACTGAATCGCCGATTGCCCATCCGCTTGTCCTCGGCCCGCCACCGCGGCTGCGGGCG
>CAYPQR010000015.1:0-19768 GCA_964412865.1 uncultured Intrasporangiaceae bacterium | reverse complement strand
GTGGAGTGCACGATGCCCTTCGGCTTGCCGGTCGTGCCCGAGGAGAACATCAGGAAGAACATGTCCTCCGAGTCCATCGGCTCACACGGGCACGACGCCGGGTCGTCGGACTGCCCGTCGACGACCTCGTGCCACCACTTGTCGCGGCCGTCCTTCATGGCCACGTCCGTGCCGGTACGACGGACCGTCAGACAGGTCTTGACGGTCGGCGCCATCTCCATCGCCTCGTCGGCGATCGGCTTCAACGGGCCCGCCTTGCCGCGGCGGTTGGCCGCGTCCTGGGTGATCAGCACCTCACATTCCATCTCGGCCATCCGGCTGCCGAGTGCGGTCGCGGAAAATCCGCCGAACACGAAGGTGAACGGCGCGCCGAGGCGGGCCAGGGCGAGCAATGTCACCGGGGCCTCGGGAATCATCCCCATGTAGACACCGACCTTGGTGCCCTTGCCGATGCCGAGCGACTTGAACGCGTTGGCGGCCTTGACGACCCGCGACTGCAGGTCGGCATAGGTGATCGTCAGGCGGTCGTCGGCCGGCTCACCCTCCCAGTAGTAGGCGACCTTGTCGCCCAGACCGTTCTCCACGTGCCGGTCCACGCAGTTGTAGCAGGCATTCAGCTTGCCGCCCAGATACCACTTCGCGTGCGGGCGGTCCCACTCCTTCAGCTTGGTGAAGTCGGTGAACCAACTCAGTCGCTCGCGTCCTTCCTTCTCCCAGAATTCGTCCGGGTCCTGGTCGTAGAAGCCGGGCTGGGCGTTGGCCTGCGCCGTGAACTCCGGGTCCGGTGGGTATTGGCGCGCTTCCGCCATGAGGGCATCGATGTTTTGACTGGCTTCCGCCATTGTTGCCTCCTTGTATAGGTCACGTGCCGAACGACAGGCCCGGTGTGGTCCGCTCACGCCGCAAGTGCATGCGGCGATCCGGCAGCCGCTTCTTCAACTAAACTCCGATTGATCCGGTGGTTCAACCGGTTCGCATCCGGTGGCTCCCGGCCACACCAGCATTCAACCTCACAACCCGCAGCTTGTGTGCCACTACGGGAAGATTCGCCGTGGTGTCCGAACGATGGTCACGGGATGTCGGGCGTGGCGTCTTCCCCCATGCGCTCCTGCAGGCCCCTGACGATCTGGGGATGGGACCGCATATAACGCTCTCCCTCGCGCAGCCCCCACATGTAGCACGCGACGGCGATGACGGCGGCGGCGATGGTGTCCCAGGGCTGGCCGATCCAATCCCGGCCACCGTAGGAGCCGATGTAGGACATCGCATACATCGCGGCAAGGTAGACCACGAGCCACAGGCCGCCACGGATCTCGTCCGTGCCGTACCGGCCGCGAACATGCAGGATCGCATACCAGATCACGCCGATCGCGACGATGGGGATCGTCTTTCGCAGGTCGGGCCAGGTCGACCAGTAGATGACCAGCGAGCTGACGATGAACGCCGCCGGTGCGATCACGCTCATCCCCCTCAGGCGGGTCGACCGGTCGCCGAGGCCGACCGCTCGGAAGGTGAGGAGGGTGATCGATCCGATGGAGAAGGTGAAGGCGGCCATCGTGCTCATCACCCCGACGATCTCGTGCCAGCTCGGCAGCGGGAGCAGGAAACAGATGCCGACGACGAAGTTCAGGAGTAGGGCCCGCCGCGGGATTCCCGTGCCGCGATGGATCTTCATGGTCGCCTTGGGAAACAGGCCGTTCTTGGCCAGACCGAACACGTTGCGTCCGTTGGAGGCCGTGTAGACGATGCCCGACCCCGAGGGGGAGAGCGACGAGTCGGCGATCAGCAGCCAGTACAGCCAGGTGAAGCCGAGCAACTCCGCCAGGTTGGCATAGGGGGAGTCGAAGTTGACGCCGGCCCACCCACCCTTGGCGAGAACGCCGGTCGGAACAGCGACCAGGAACGCGATCTGCAGGCCGATGTAGAGCACGATGGTGAAGACGATGGTCGTCACGAGCGCTCTGGGGATGTCACGTCGCGGATTCGTCGCCTCTCCGGACAGCTCGATGATATTGCGAAACCCCGTGTAGGCGAAGATCATGCCGGCGGATGCGATGGCCCCGAGAGCGGCGCCATAGCCCATGGGGGCGAAGCCGCCGTGACCGGTGAAATTGCCCGCGCCGCCGGCGCCGTGCCGATGGTCGAACCCGCTGACGATCAGGAGGATCACCGTGATCGTCGGGATCGTGATCTTGATGGCGGTCACGGTGTTGTTGGACTTGGCGAACAGGCGCAACCCGAAGTAGTTGAGCAGCACGAAGACCGCCATCAGCCCGATCGACAGCAGGATGCCCCAGGTCGTCAGCTGCTGCGTGTGCAGGTCGTAGACACCGCCGAGCCACGACGATGCATATTGCACGACGCCGGAGGCCTCCGATGGTGGGTTGCCCACGTAGGACAGCCACATCGCGAGGCCGACGACCGTTGCTGCCAGCTTGCCGTTGGAATACATCGGGTAGCGCACGAGCCCGCCCGACTCCGGACGCACCATCCCCAGCTCGGCGAACACGAGGGCGATCATCAGCATCAGGACGCCGCCGATCACCCAGGCGATGAGCGAGGCAGGGCCCGCCGCCTGCGCGGCATACATGGAGGAGAAGAGCCACCCCGAGCCGATGACGCTGCCGACTCCGGTGGCCAGCAACGACCAGTATCCGAGCCCCTTGTGCAGCAGCGCATCCTGCTCCGCGATATCCGTTGTGAGCGTGGAGGTCATGTTTTCAACGTATGAGGGTGCGACGCGTCGTGGCGGGTTCGGATGCTGTGCGTCGAGGTGGGGCCTGTGAACCGGGCGACCCCAGGAAACCATCGGGGAGGGCACTGTGGAAGGATTCAGCGACCGCCACATGTGCCGCATCCGGGAGGCCCTATGACCACAACCCCCGCAACGAAGCGCCCGCAGCGGGTGCTTCTCAAACTGTCCGGTGAAGTGTTCGGCGGTGGCAAGGTGGGGCTGGATCCCGACGTCGTGCACGGTATGGCGCAGCAGATCGCGGCAGCCTCGCGCAGCGGTGTGCAGATCGCGATCGTCATCGGCGGCGGCAATTTCTTCCGCGGCGCCGAACTGCAGCAAAAGGGCATGGACCGCGTCCGCGCCGACTACATGGGCATGCTCGGCATCGTCATGAATTGCCTTGCACTGCAAGACTTCCTCGAGAAGGAAGGGGTCGACACCCGCGTGCAGACGGCGATCACGATGGGCCAGGTCGCCGAGCCCTACATCCCGCGGCGCGCCATACGGCACATGGAGAAGGGCCGGGTCGTCATCTTCGGTGCCGGCATGGGTATGCCGTTCTTCTCCACCGACACCGTCGCGGTGCAGCGTGCGCTGGAGAGCAAGTGCGACGTGGTGATGGTCGCCAAGAGCGGTGTCGACGGCGTCTACACCGCCGACCCGAAGACCGACCCGAGCGCCACCAAGATCGATGTCCTCCGCTACGACGAGGCCGTCGAGCGTGGTCTGCGGGTGATGGACCAGACGGCATTCTCCCTGTGCGGCGAGAACAAGCTCCCGATGGTCGTCTTCGGCATGGAGGGGCCGGGGAATATCACCCGTGCGCTGCAAGGTGAGAAGATCGGGACACTGGTCACCATGTGACCGGCCGGTCGCGGATGCGGCGACCGGTGACGACAGCAGCACCACAGTGACGACCAGAGGGAGCCGAGCAGGATGGACGGCAGTATCGACGACAGTCTTCTCGAGGCCGAGGAGAAGATGGACAAGGCCGTGGAGGTCGCCAAGGAGGACTTCGCCGCGATCCGCACCGGGCGTGCCAATGCCGCCATGTTCAACAAGCTGATGGTGGACTACTACGGAGCGCCGACGCCGTTGCAGCAGCTCGCGTCGTTCCAGACCCCCGAGGCGCGCACCGTGCTCGTGCAGCCGTTCGACAAGGGCGCGATGAGCGAGATCGAAAAGACGCTGCGCGACTCGGATCTCGGGGTGAACCCGAGCAACGACGGCCACGTCATCCGGATCATCCTGCCGCAGCTGACCGAGGAGCGCCGCCGTGACTACATCAAGCTGGCACGGCAGAAGGCCGAGGACGCCAAGGTCTCGATCCGCAACGTGCGCCGCAAGGCCATGGACGAGATCAACCGGCACGTCAAGGACGGCGACGTCGGGGAGGATGAGGGCGGCCGCGCCGAGAAGGAGCTGGAGACGCAGACCAAGAAGTATGTCGACTCCGTCGACGAGCTTCTGAAGGGCAAGGAAGCCGAACTGCTCGAGGTCTGAGCACGCTCCCTCATGTCTGAGCCATCCTCTCGCCGGGACGCCCGGCGGACCCGGTCTCGCGGAGGGGCGAGACGGGACAACCCGACGCCGCGAGCCGGGCGCAACCTGTATGCCGCGATCGGCGCCGGTGTGATCCTCGGGGCCCTCGTGCTGGTGACCCTGTTCACCCGCAAGGAGACGTTCGTCGCGGTGGCCGCGGCCGCGTCCGTGGTCGGTGTGTTCGAGCTCCTGCGGGCGATGGCACATGGACGCATCGCGCCGCCGGCCGTGCCGAGCCTGGTGTCCGCGGCCGCGCTGCCGGTCGTGGCCTACGTGTGGGGCGGCGATGCGCTCGCCTCGGCCGTGGTCCTCGCGGTCCTGGTCATGGTGGTCTGGCGGGCCTTCGGGCCGGTGACGGATGCCCTCGGCGACGTCGCGGGCGGGGCGCTGGTCGTCCTCTACGTGCCGCTGCTGGTGTCGTTCGCCATGCTGATGCTGCAGGATGCCGACGGCCCCCGGCGGATCGTCGTCTTCATCCTGGTGACGATCTGCAGCGACATCGGCGGCTACACCTTCGGCGTCATCGGTGGCAAGCACCCGATGGCGCCGAGCGTCTCGCCGAAGAAGTCGTGGGAGGGCTTCTCGGGCTCGGTGATCTGGTGCGTCGTCGCGGGCGCCCTCGGCGTGTCGCTGATCCTCGACGGGCACTGGTGGATCGGCGCACTCCTCGGCGCGCTGAGCGTGCTCGCGGCGACGATCGGCGATCTGTGCGAGTCGATGATCAAACGCGACCTCGGTATCAAGGACATGGGGACGCTGATCCCCGGCCACGGGGGAGTGATGGACCGGCTGGACTCGCTCGTCCTGGTGGCACCCGTCGCCTGGGCGGTGCTGACCGCCTTCGTGCCCGTCGGCTAGACCCGCGGCGCGTGGCGGGCAAGATGAGAACCTTCTCATCGTGATGTCATGCTGGGCGAATCATCGGCGATGAGGATGATCGTATGAGGCCATCACGCTGGATCCTGGTCGGTCTGCTCGTCGCCGTCGTCGTCGGCATCGGCGCGACGCGGGCGATCGGTGCGCAGCACGACGACCAGCAGATGGGGGAGGTCGTGCGGGTGACGCCGACCGCCGACCCCGACACCACCTCGCCGGGCACGAGTCCGCGGCAGCCGGGCAGTTCGCCGGCGGGCTCCGGGCACTCCACGTCGCCGGCTCCGAGCAAGACGTCGCCCAGCAGTCGGGCCAAGGGCGACTCCACATCGGAACGGGGCGACAATGGACCGGTCGATCGCTCGACGGCACCGCGGAATCCCGCGAGCGGGGCACCCCAGGTGAGCCACCAGCCGCCGGCTGCGGGTGACGACGATGACGACGATGACGACCACTGGGACAGCGACGACGATGACGAAGACGACGACGAAGAGGACTAGCGCTGCGTGCGGCCCATCAGACCGCGGCTGACCGCGCGGGCCAGGATCATCGGCTGGATGATCCTGCTCGTCGGGATCGCACTGGGCGGCTCGGTCCTCGCGACGGCCAAGATCGTCTCGTTGAGAGCCGACTCACTCACGATCGAGGCGCTGAACCACGAGGTCGACAGCTTCCATGCATTCGTCCGCTCGCCGACCGGTTATTCGCAGACCTCCGTCGAGGCGCTGCTGACGCGTTACCTGACCGACAGCGTGCCCGACAGCGGAGAGACCTACTTCACGCTGCTGGACGGCAAGCCCAACCGGCGTAGTTCCGACGAGCCACAGGCCCGCCTCGACACCGACGACGCGTTCGTGCGGCACGTCGCACGCGCGACCGAGCCCATGTCCGGGTGGTGGGACACCGCCGCCGGCAGGGTCCGGTATGGCGTGATCCCCGTCAGGGTCGTCGGCGACCCCCACCACGGGGCGCTGGTCATCGCGGAGTTCCGCGACGTGAAGGCCAAGCCGTTGAACGAGAGTGTGCGCATCTTCGGCGTGGTCGCCCTGGTCGCCGTCGCCCTGGCCGCGCTCGCGAGTTGGCTGGTCGCGGGCAAGGTGCTGGAGCCGGTGCGTCTCATGCGCCAGACCGCGGAGAAAATCAGCGAGAGCGACCTGACGAGGCGGATCCCCGTCTCGGGGCACGACGACGTCGCCCGGCTGTCGATCACGTTCAACCGGATGCTCGACCGGCTCGAGGACTCGTTCGCCACACAGCGTCAGTTCCTGGACGACACGACGCACGAACTGCGAACCCCGATCACGGTCGTCCGCGGCCACCTGGAGCTGATGGGAGACGATCCGGCCGAGCTCGAGACGACGCGGGCGCTCGTGCTGGAGGAGCTGGACCGGATGCGGCGCATCGTCGACGACCTGACGGATCTCGCCCGGGCGGAGCGGCCCGACTTCCTCAACCTCGGGGAGGTCGAGCTGGCCGATCTGACCGTTGATCTGCTCACCACGGTCCGCGTGATGGCCGACCGGCAGTGGGCCGTGGACGCGGTCGCGGAGGGCACGATCATCGCCGATGGGCAGCGTCTGACCCAGGCGATGGTGCAACTGGTCTCCAACGCGGTGAAGCACACCGGCGTCGGTGATCGGATCGCCGTGGGATCGGCGTATGACGGGCGGCAGCTGACTCTGTGGGTCGACGACAGCGGCGCCGGAGTCGATCCGGCGGATGCCGAGCACATCTTCGATCGGTTCCGGCGCGGCTCGGGCGACCGTCGTGTCGACGGGGCGGGACTCGGCCTGTCGATCGTGGCATCCATCGCCGAGGCACACGGAGGCAGCGCCCGGCTGGCCGACCGGCCGGGCATCGGCGCTAGATTCGAGATGGTCATTCCCGCCGGGCGCGCCGACCCCGGGGGAGAGATGGACGAGGGCGACCCGCGTGGCAGGTGACGAGCGCGGCGCGCACGGATCGAACGAGGAGGGGCTGCCGGTGGCTCGCATACTGATCGCGGAGGACGAGGACCGGATCGCGTCGTTCGTCGAAAAGGGTCTGCGCAGCAAAGGATTCGTCACGACCGTGGTCGGGGACGGGCACCAGGCGTACGACGAGGCCCGGTTCGGCCACTACGACCTGATGATCCTCGACATCGGGCTGCCCGGGCAGGACGGATTCACCGTGCTGCGCCGGCTCCGGGAGGACGGCGTCACCATCCCGGTGCTGATCCTCACCGCCCGTGACAGTGTGACCGACAAGGTGTCGGGTCTGGCAGGGGGAGCCGACGACTACCTGGTCAAGCCGTTCGCATTCGACGAACTCGTGGCCAGGGTCCGGTTGCGGCTGAAGGACGAGCATGCGACCAGCTCGAGCGTGCTGCAGGTGGGTGAGCTGCGGCTGGACCTTCGCACCAGGCGCGCGCTCGTGGATGGTCGTGCGGTGGACCTGTCGGCCAGGGAATTCGCGCTCGCCGAGGTCTTCTGCCGGCATGCCGACCAGGTCCTCTCGCGCGAGCAACTGCTCTCGCAGGTGTGGGGGCTGGACTTCGACCCGGGCTCCAATGTCGTCGAGGTCTACATCCGCTACCTGCGGCGCAAACTCGGCGCCGAGCGCATCGAGACGGTGCGCGGAATGGGATACCGGCTCACCACCGGTGGATAAGAGCTCTCTCATGTAGAACTCGTGGTCACCTCATCGTCGCTCACCAGAGTGTTTGTCATCAACGACGAACACGACTGCAGAGGGAGTATGCGGTGAACACATTGATTCCGATGATCGCGGACGTGGCCGGGATCGGCCTGCTGGTCTTCGCGGTGTACATGAGATACCACCACCGGCGTGATCTGATGCTGTCCTACGTCGCCCTGAACATCGGCATCATGGCCGTCACCGCCGCCCTCGCCGGCAGCAGCGCGGGAGTGGGCCTGGGCATGGGTCTGTTCGGTGTGCTGTCGATCATCCGGCTGCGCTCCAACACCATCTCCCAGGAGGAGATCGCCTACTACTTCACGGCTTTGGGCATGGGCCTGGTGAACGGTCTGCACCCCTCGCCGGTCTGGCTGGCCCCCCTGGTCACCGGTGCACTCGTCGCCGTGATGGCCATCGTGGACAACCCCAGGGTGGCCGCACGCACCAGGCATCAGGTGATCACGCTGGACCGCGCCTACCCGCACGAGCCGGATCTGCGTCGAGCGCTCGCCGGACTGCTGGGCGCGCAGATCCTGAAGGTGACCGTCATCGAACTGGACATGGTGCGCGACGTCACCCTCGTCGATGTGCGGTTCAGGGTGCCGCGCTGGGATGTCACGGCCATCTCGGGCCACCGCGGTGCCACGGAGCTGGAGGTGAGCCGGTGACCGGCGCATGCATGCACGACGTGTCGACGCTCGGGCGCCACGGTCTCGCGGAGACACCGGGTGTCGCGCGGGCCTCGCGCGCCGTGCGCCGATCGGGAGGGCGTGCTCCCCGGCAGTTGCTGGATGTCGCGGGTGCCCATGAGCCGATCGGCCTCGACGAGGTCGATTCGGTGGCGGCGTTGCAAACGCGTGTGGACCGGAAATACCTGGTCACCGCGAGGCAGCTGGTCGACCTGAACGACCTCCTCGCCGCCCGCTTCCGGGTGATGGAGATCGGCGGGTTGCGGCTGCTCGGATACGAATCCGTCTACTACGACACACCGTCGTTGCAGCTGTTCCGGGATCACCGCGGTGAGCGGCGCCGGCGGTGCAAGGTGAGGGTGCGCACCTACCTCGATGACGGTGCCAGGTTCATCGAGGTGAAGACCAAGGGCACCCGCGGGCAGACGGTCAAGGACAGGATCCCGCACGAGGGCAGTCCGTGGCTGCTGACTCCGCGCTCACGGGAGTTCGTGAGAGAGGTGATCCGTCGCGAGTACGACATGGAGGCGCCGGGCCTGGTGGCGGTCATGGAGTCCCGTTACCGCCGGTGCACCCTCGTCGATCCCGTCGGTGGTGAGCGGCTGACCTGTGATGTCGACCTGATGTGGCGTCATCGCGGGGCGGTCGGCGTCGGTCCCGACAAGATTCTGCTCGAGACGAAGACGACGGGGCGCGGATACGTGGACACTGCGTTGGCGCGATTGGGGATCCGGCCGTTGAAGATGAGCAAGTATGCCGTCGGCACTGCGCTGCTGCATCCCGAACTGGCGGCCAACCCCTGGGATCGGCTGCTGCGCCGGGAGTTCGGCCGGCACCGTGCCTGAGCGCGGCCTGCCGGAAGGTGCCCCCATTGCCTCCTCCGTCTGGGGCCTACCCTTGACATCATGCCGACCGATCTGCCCGAACCCACTCGCCGACCGACGCCGGGACAACTGACGTTCCGGGCGCCGCGGCGGGGCAAACCGCCGGTGCACCTGGCGGATCTCGACGCCGCCGGGCGGGCCGACGCCGTGGCGGCGCTCGGGTTCAAGAAGTTCCGTGCCAAGCAGTTGTCCACACACTACTTCGAGCACCTCGTGACCGACCCGGATCAGATGACAGACCTGCCCAAGGCCGAGCGCGCGGAGCTGGTCGGGCAGATGCTGCCCACTCTGCTGACCAGTGTGCGTTCGCTGGTCGCCGATGGCGGCCAGACGATCAAGCAGGTGTGGCGCCTCTTCGACGGCGCCCTGGTCGAGTCGGTGCTCATGCGCTATCCGGGGCGCGTCACCATGTGCATCTCCAGCCAGGCCGGGTGCGGCATGAACTGTCCGTTCTGCGCGACCGGTCAGGAGGGGCTGACCCGCAACCTGTCGACCGCCGAGATCGTCGAGCAGGTCGTCGCGGGCGCCCGGATGCTGCGTGACGGCACGCTTGCCGGCACGAACGCGTCCGAGCGCGAGGCGCCGTTGCGGGTCTCCAATGTCGTGTTCATGGGGATGGGTGAGGCGCTGGCCAACTACCGCCGGGCGGTCGACGCCATCCACCGGCTGATCGATCCCGCGCCGCGGGGGCTGGGCATCAGTGCCCGCGGCCTCACGATGTCGACCGTCGGACTCGTGCCGGCCATCGACAAGTTCGCCCGGGAGGGCCTGCCGGTGACGCTCGCCCTGTCGCTGCACGCACCCGACGACGAACTGCGCAACGAACTCGTGCCGATCAACACGCGGTGGACCGTCGATGAGGCGCTCGACGCCGCGCGGCGCTACTTCGAGACCACTGGACGTCGGGTCTCGATCGAGTATGCGCTGATCAAGGACATGAACGACCAGGCCTGGCGGGCGGATCTGCTCGGCGAGAAGCTGAACGCGCGCGGGAGGGGCTGGGTGCACGTCAACCCGATCCCGCTCAACCCGACGCCGGGCTCGAAGTGGACGGCCTCACGCAAGGGCGTCGAGCAGCAATTCGTCGAGCGGCTGCGCGCGCACGGCATCCCGACCACGATCAGGGACACCCGTGGCTCCGACATCGACGGGGCCTGCGGTCAGCTCGCCGCGTCGACGGCGTAGGGGTCGTGTCGACAGCGCACGGAATCAGTCGGATAGCGCCCCGAGGGTGTGACCTGGGCCCGGGTGGTCACGTTGCTTCCTCGCGGCGGGCCGCGGTGCGCCGCACCGCGGTGACGGTGAGGATCAGCGCCAGCAGGGCCACACCGGCGAGGAGCCACAGACCGATCGCATACGAGTTGGTGCGGCCGTAGACGTCGCCCATGATCAGTGGCGGCACGAAGCCGCCGAGCCCGCCGGCCGCGCCGACGATGCCGGTGACGCCACCGACCCGGGACGGCTCGGTGGCTTGGGCGATGAGCGCAAAGGTGGCTCCGCTGCCGGCGCCGAGCGCAGCCGCCATGACGAGGAACTCGATGGTCCCCGCGATGTAGAGCGGCGGTGTCGGCGAGACGAGCGCGGCGCAGACGACGACCACCGCGAGGCTGACGGAGAGGACCGGTATGGCGCCGAGCCGGTCGGACAACCATCCACCGACCGGACGAAGCAGCACGGCGATCACGACGAATCCGGCCATCCGGTTGGATGCGTCACCGGCGCTCAGGTGGTGTGCCGTTTTCAGGTAGGTCGGCAGGTAGACCGAGAAGGCGACGTAGCCGCCGAAAGTCACGGCATACAGGATGCAGGCCTGCCAGGTGATCGGCAGCTTGGAATTGTCGAGCAGCCGGCCCACGAAGCTTCCGGTCGGCGCGACCCTGCCGGGCGCGTCGCGCAGCACGAACCAGGCGGCGACCGCATAGGCGGCAAGGAGCACGGCGGTGATCAGGAACGGCGCATGCTGGCCGACATCGGTGTAGAGCTTGACGGTGGTGAGCGCGCTGATGGCGGTGCCGCCCATGCCGGCGCCGAAGATGCCGACGGCGAGTCCGCGCCGCTCCGGCGGGAACCACGCGTTGACGAAGGGCACGCCGACCGCGAACGCCGTGCCCGCGATGCCGAGCACGAATCCGCCGATGAGCACCAGCACGAAGGAGCTCAGGGCGAAATAGGACAAGAACAGCACCGGCACGATGCTGGCCACCGAGACGAGGCAGAACATCACCCGGCCACCGAACTTGTCGGTGAGGGCCCCGACGACGATGCGGCCGAGCGAGCCGACGATCACCGGCACCGCGACGAGCAGCGCCACATCCGATTGGGAGAGCGTTCCGAGGGTGCCCTGGTCACGGAACAGCGGCCCGAGGGGGCTCAGCAGCGCCCATGCCCAGAAGTTGACGACGAATCCGAGCGTTGCGAACGTGAGCATCAGGCCCGGGGACCGTGTCGCCGCGCCGGCCGTGCGGGCCGATGCATCTCGGGTCGTGGATGTGTCCTTGGCGCTCATGGGTGGGGACCCCTCTCGCTCCCTGGGTGAGCCTGTCGGTTCGCCGATCGCCGGGATGACCCGATGCTATCGAGCCGGGTCGCTCCCAGGGCTCTTCGCGCGGTGCCGGATTGGTGCGTGTGTCGCGAGGGACGGCGGTGAGCGTTAGCCTGGCGGATACGAGCACATGTGCGCAGGACCGCTCGAACAGGTCGTCCGCAGTCGTCGAAGGAGGGACGAATGGCCCGGCTCTTGGTGGTGCATCACTCGCCGACGAGAGGTATGCGGCGCCTCACCGAGGAGGTGCTCGCCGGCGCCCGGGACGATGCGATCGTCGGCGTCGAGGTCGTCGATCGGCCTGCGCTCGAGGCGACAGCGGACGACGTGCTGTCCGCCGACGGCTACCTGCTGGGGACCCCGGCCAACTTCGGATACATGAGTGGCGCGCTCAAGCACTTCTTCGACTCGACGTTCCTGCAGATCGGCGGGGCGCTCGGTGAGGGAGGGCAGGCCGGCACGAGCGATGCCGCGGTCAAGAAGCCGTTCGGTCTCTACGTGCACGGCCGCTACGACACGACCGGGGCGGTGCGGGCGGTGTTGTCGATCACCGGGGCACTGCCGTGGCGGCAGGCCTACGACGTGCTCGATGTCATGGGGGATGTCGACGACGCCGTGCTGGAGCGCGCCTACGAACTCGGCGGCACGCTGGGGGCGCTGCTGACCGAGGTCTGACGCCGGCCGTCCGCGCGGTCGAGGCGCTACGCGGCCACCGCCTGGTCGATCAGGTCGCAGGCCTCCTGCGGATGCTCGACGAGGTGGATCGCCCGTTGCATCGCATGACCGTCCGCCAGGTGTTGCAAGGCATCCCAGACCGGGATGGTCGTCGACCAGTGCCGGCGTCCGACCAGCACCAGCGGCGGCACCGGCCCGTCGTCGCCGGCGTAGTAGAGGCGGGTCGCGGTCTGGAAGATCTCCTGGACCGTCCCTGCCGCGCCGGGCAGCACGATCACCCCGGCATTGCAGCGGCCGAGCAGGACATCCTCGCGGATGGCGTTGCTGAAGAACTTCGCCTGCCAGCGGCAGAAGAGATTGGGCGGCTCGTGCCCGTAGAACCATGTCGGCACCCCGAGGCTGCGCGCATCGGTCCGGGGGTCGGACGCCAGTTCGAGATGCAGCGCCAGCGCGGGCAGCGCCCAGCGGTCGATGCTCTCGGTGAATGTCGCCGCATGGTTCAGCCGCGACAGGGCCTTGTCCAGGCCGCCCTTCGTCTCCACGAACGCACCGAGGTTGGCGGCCTCCATCGCGCCCGGGCCCCCACCGGTGGCGACCAGCAGCCCGTGTCGCGCGAGCGCGTGGCCCAGGTGTGCGGCCTCCTCGTATCCGGGAGAGCCGCGCCGGACGGCGTGTCCGCCCATGACTCCGACGACGTCGCGACCGGTGGTCACCTCGTCGAGCGCTTCGAGGATCGAATCGTCGTGGATGGCGGTGATGAGCGTGGCATAGGCGTCTCGTTGCCGGTCCGGATCCTTGGACCAGGCGTATGCCCGCGCATCCGGCGTCCGTGCGTAACCCACCGTCTCGAGGCCGTCGTAGAGATCGGTGGGCCGGTAGAGGTGCGCCCGGTAGGGATTGACCGGCAGGCCGGGATCGGTCGGGAAGATCAGTGCGCCGTTCTCGCGAAGGTGGGCCTGCAGCGGAGGCGGCAATCGCCCGCCGAGCACTACCAGCCCCTCGATGTCGCGGTGCCGGAGCAGTTTGCCCTCGCGGCCGCGAAGGTCGAGATCCTGCAACCGCATTCCCCTCAGGGGACGACCACCCTGCAATGCGGCGTCGAGGTCCGCCAGCGAGTCGATCTCCGGGTGCTCCATGCCCCTATCGTGCACCGCATACCGCTCCGCCGCGTCCGGTAGGTGCGTGTAGGTCGAGCGTCCTCGCACGGCGGCGGGGACGCGGCGCGGTTCACGCGGCGGCGAACGTGCGGCTGTGCCGCGTCCGCCATTCGTGGACCATCAGCATCAGCACGACGATGGTCCACACGGCCAGCGCGATCCACGACCCCCAGGAGCCGATGTGCACCAGCCACTGCTCGTGATTGACGTGGCCGAGGGTGCGCGTGGCCGTCGCATACATGCCGATGGGGAAGACGATGGCCCACCATTCGGTGCGGTATTCCACCTGGCGATGCCGCTGCGCGGTGCGCCAGGTGGCCAGCGCCACCAGGAAGGGGATCAGCCACGCGGCGAAGGACCACAGGATCATCGACAGGCTCTGCACGACACCGGGAAGGATCAGGTGCTCGACCTGGCGAAGTTCGAGCAGCCGGGCTCCGGCGAGGATGGTGATGGCTGCCGAACCCATGAAGACCCAGTAGGGAGCGATCGACTCGCGCGGGCTGATCCGTCGCAACAGCAGCCGCAGGAACTCCACCGAGGCGAGCAGCAGCCACTGCAGCAGCCCGATCGCCCAGCAGATGCCGCCGAGGACCTCCAGCGGATAGGAGTGATAGGCGTCCGCGAGGCTGGCCGACGCGACCGCCACCGACTGTGTGCCGACCACCCAGATGAACCACGTGCCGTTGACCGGATCGAGCGTCGTGTGCAGCTTGGCGTGCGCGATCATCCCGAGAGGTACGCCGTAGCCGAGCACGATCCAGGCGACGAAGCCGACGAACAGGAAGATGGCGGCCCAGGTGGTGTGGCCCGCGATGCTCATCCGCGTCGACAGCACACAGGATGCCGCGGTGAATGTGATGTAGAGGAAGCCGCGTGGCCCGACGACCTCGGTCAGGACCCGCGGAAGCCACCACATCAGCCGCATGAAGTGCACGACGCACAAGAGGGCGTAGGCCGCGAGGGTGATGACCAGCAGGATGCGCGAGATCAGTTCCTGGCCGATCATCCACAGGTCTGAGGAGATGATGCCGGTGGCCATGACGAACGCGAACTCGGCGATGCTCAGCTCGCGGATCGTCCGCAGCGCCGCGTGCTCTGGTCGCGCGCGGGCGTCGTCGCTCGAGGTGTCCGGGCTCACGGCGCTCACGATGACAACATTAGGCCACCGGGGAAGGACCCACCGGTGACGACGAGCCCACGCGACACACACAACTGATTCCGAAGGAATTCGTGCTCGACCCTACTTTTTTCATGGTCAACACGTTATTCTCCCATGGATCCGGCCTATCTCACCGCGCTGGTCGTCATGCTCTTCACGGCGATCAGTTACGGCAAGATGGTCCGCATCTACAGCAGCGCGGGGTCCGCCTACACCTATACCCGGGAGACCATGCATCCCGGCCTCGGGTTCATGGTCGGATGGGCCGCGCTGCTCGACTACCTCCTGCTGCCGATGGTCAACGCCCTGATCATCAGGATCTACATGGTGGCGTTGTTTCCCGCGTGCCGTCGTGGATCTGGGTCGTCCTGTATGTCGCCGGGGTCACCGCTCTTCGTGGCGGGGTTCGTCGGGCAGGCGGTGTTCCCCGACGTCTCCGGCTTCGAGGTCACCGACGACACTCTGCCGGAGATGGCGCTCAAGGTCGGCGGCGACGTGTTCCGCATCGTGTTCATGTCCGGGGCGTTCTTCGGCTACGTCCACCACCGGTTCCACACCCCGATATGTGCCGTGGTGATCGTCGGCGTCGTCTCGCTGCTGGCGGTCTCGCCGTCGCTGGAACTGATCTCGTCGATGATCAACTTCGGCGCACTCATCGCGTTCACCTTCGTCAACCTGTCGGTGATCGCCTATTTGGTCTTTCGCAAGAAGCGATACAAGAGCCCCGGGGACCTCTTCAGCTATCTCCTGATGCCACTGATCGGCGCCGGCATGACCGGAGTGCTGTGGGCTCATCTGCACTTCGACGCGCTGCTGTCCGGGATCGTATGGTCGGCCGTAGGATTCCTCTACCTGATCTTCCTCACCAGGCGATTCCGGCGCAGCATCGCGGAGTTCGACATGGAGGAGGTCAGCACATCGGAGCACGCCGTGTCCGAGGGCGCGCAGTGACACACGACGAAGGAGTACCCAGCATGCGATACATCGTCGGCTACGACGCCAACGACCGCGGGCGCGACGCCATCGCACTCGCGAGCACCCTTGCCCGCCGCCGTGACGCCGAACTCGAGATCGTGCTCGTCATGCCCACCCAGACACACAACTTCGACCCCTACTCGCCCAACCGGGCCTACCGGCAGTCGCTGAAGGAGCAAGCACAGGAATGGCTTTCGGAAGCCACCGAGCTCGTGCCCCCGGATGTGACCGCACGCACCCATCTGCGCTTCGCCGACTCGACCGCACAGGGTCTGATCGACGCCTCCCAGGAGCTCGAGGCGGGCCTGATCGTCGTCGGCGCCGCCCGGGGAAGCATCGTCGGGCGACTGACCGTGGGCAGCGTCGCGGGCGCGCTGCTGCACGCCGCCGAGGTGCCGGTGGCACTGGCGCCGCGCGGCTATCCGCTGCAGGAGGGCATCACGCGGATCACCTGCGCCATGGGTGAGCGCCCCGGTGCGGAGGCCCTGCTGGACGTCGCCATCGACTCCGCGGCGTCGCGCCGCATCGAACTGCGGCTGATGTCGCTGGTCGCGCTCGCGGACGCCGACCCCGACACGCCACGAGGGCGTCGGGCGCGAGTGCACAGCGCATATGTCGAGCGGGCCCGCGACCACGCGGACGGCCTCGCCGCGAAGGCCGTCACGTCGCTCCCGGAGGGTGTGCCCGTCACGAGGGTGGTCGCCGAGGGCGACAGCCTCGAGGAGGCCGTCGCCGGAACCCGTTTCGATCGCAGCGAACTCGTGCTCGTCGGGTCGAGCCGGCTGGCTCTCGGCCGGCGGATCTTCCTCGGCGCGGCGGCAGCCAAGATCCTCCGGGTGCTGCCGGTGCCCATGGTCGTGGTGCCTCGCGACTACCAGGCGCCTCAGTGAATGTCGCGAGGTAGCTCGCGGGCGAGGCGCGGCAACGCACGGGTGAGCCTGCTGCTGACGGGCGGCTCGAACGCCTTGACCGTCACGTCACCGTGGCGGTCGGAGGACCAGGTGCCGACGGCGCGGCCGCCGTCGATGACCACGGGAAGGAACATCCCATTGCGGCCAGGCACCACCCGTTCGGCGTGGTCCGTGTGCAGCGTGGCCGACCGGTCGGCATACCCCAGCAGGATCTCGTCGAATGCCGGCGTGAGCGCGGGACTCATGGTCTGCCGCCTCATGGATGCGAAGTGCTCTTCGGTCTGCGGGTCGAGATGGTGCTCGACGCCGTCGACGGTGAGGCGCGCGAGCCGGCTCGTCACGTCACCCCACACCGGCCGCACGTCCTTGACTCGCAACCCCGTCCACCACAGGAAGTCGCGCATCGTCGCGGGCCCGTGCGACCTGAAGTAGCGGACGGCCCAACGGGCGATCACGTCGGCAGCCTCGACCGGTCGAGAGGGCGGAAGCCACTCGTCGCACAACACGACAGACTGCACCGTGCCCGACATCGGGCCGAAGCAGATCACGCCGGCGAGGGCGAGGCGCACCAGGCGGTGTGCTCCCGCCTGTCCAGTGGTCTCGATGCCTGCGTCGGCCCACGCGTCGAGAAGGGCCCGCCTGCTCAGCTTCTTGCCGCCCGACAGGAGCGCGCGCGTCACGTCCTCGTCGCGGTCGCGGTCACGCGCGGACAGGCCGAGCTGCGCCCAACGCGTGCGCGCGGTGCGCTCGACGAGAGGTGCGGTGACCTGCAGCATCTCGCGCAGGTCCTCGGCGACGACGAAGTGTAGTGTGCCCCGCATCGGCCAACTGCGCACGATCTGTGCGGAGTTCAGTGCGGCGTCGACGTCCCTGATGCGTGCTGCTGTGGTGCGTATGGCCAACGCGGCACGCGCCGCGGGAAGCTGCTGAGCCTGCAGGCAGGTCATCCAGCGCATCGCGTCGACGGCCGTCGGCTCCCGCGGGCCGGCGAGTCGCTGCGCCAGAAGGCGGAGTCTGCCGACTCGAGTCGTCTGCACCGATCACGCCTCTCGCTCGACCGTGATCGTGAATCCCTGATTGCGAAGGCGTTGCACGAGTGCGTCACCGAGTGCCACGGCCGGTGTCAGCACCCCTCCCGATGCCCCGTGAGGCAGCGCGGGGAGTGCATCGCGGGAGGTGGCGAGCGCGAGCGCGCTCTCGCCGAGCATCACCGAGGTCGCCGAATATCCCGGATCTCCCTGGGCGCTCACGATCGAGCGGTATGCGGCGCCGCTGGTCGTCTCGGCGCGGACGTCCATGGTGAAGAACCCGCTCGCCTGCTGCGTGCGCGTGGGTCCGCTACCCGGCTGCGGGAGAAGCCTTCCCACGACCGGGCGCGCGAAGGGTGCGGCAATGGCGGTGAATCCTCCGGCGAGTGCCGCGCGAAGAGCCTGCGCCGTGGCATGACCCCTGATGCCGTCGCCGGTGCGCGTGACCTCGCGATATCGGAACGACTCGCCGTAGCGGTGGTCCAGCAGCGCATTGCTGCGACGCACCACTCGGGTGTTGAACGACGCCATGACGAAGGGGGCTACCCAGGTGTTGCGGTGACTGTCATAGGCGATCGCGAGGGAGTCGCGATGTTCGTCCGAGGGCTCGCGGTCGCGTTGGGGTGACAGGGCGAACGCGTCGGCGGCGGTGCGCCGGGCGACCTTGTCGGAGCGCATCTCGTCCGCCTGCAGCATCGCGGAGGCGATCGTGCCGCCGCTGAATCCGCCCTTCAGGCTGGCCAGCAGAACGGTCTCGGTGAGGGTGCCGGCACCGTCCCGTGCCGCTTGGGCGGCTGCGTTGAATACCGCGAGATCCGAAGGCACCGAGTCGAATCCACAACTGTGGACGATGCGTGCGCCGCTCTTGCGGGCGATCTGGTCGAACAGGTCGATCGACTTGCGGACGAAGAGCACCTCTCCGGTCAGGTCGACGTAGTCGGTGCCGGCTCGGGCGCAGGCCTCCACCAGTGGCAGGCCGTGTGCGGCATACGGACCGACCGTGGTCGCGATGACCCGGCTGCGGCCGGCGAGCCGCCGCAGTGACTCCTTGTCGGTGGAATCGGCGACCAGCACAGGCCATTCATCGGCTCCGGCCAGTGAGGATCGCACCTGTCGGAGGCGCTCGGGGCTGCGCCCCGCCAGGCCGATGCGCAGACCGGACGGCGCGTGCGCCGCGAGATGCTCCGCCGTCAGAGTGCCGACGAAGCCGGTGGCGCCGAAGAGTACGAGGTCGAGGTCGCGATCACTCACGCGCTACCCCTTGCCATGCCGCGACGACGCGCCTTTGCCGATGGGATGGGAGCAGCGAACGACTCGGAGACGATCATGAGTCGACACTAGCCGCAAATGCATCGAACCCTCGACCGAATCATGGTCGAGGGTTCGATGCGCGGGCAGGCTCAGATGCGCTTCCAGGCCTCGCTGAGCACTGCGCGCAGCTTCTGCTCGATCTCGTCGAACTCGGGCTGGCCGATGATCAGCGGCGGCGACAACTGCACCACCGGGTCGCCACGGTCGTCGGCGCGGCAGTACAGACCGGCGTCCCACAGGGCGTGGGACAGGTAGCCCACCAGCAGGCGCTCCGCCTCCTCGTCGGTGAACGTCTCGCGGGTCTCCTTGTCCTTGACCAGCTCGATGCCGTAGAAGTAGCCCTCACCGCGCACGTCCCCGACGATCGGCAGGTCCTTCAGCTTCTCCAGCGTCTTGCGGAAGGCGGGTGCGTTTTCGTGCACGTGCCGGTTGAGGCCCTCCCGCTCGAAGACGTCGAGGTTGGCCATCGCCACGGCCGCCGAGACCGGGTGACCGCCGAACGTGTAGCCGTGGGCGAAGGCGGCATCGCCCTTGGTGAACGGCTCGAAGAGCTTGTCGCTGGCGATCATCGCGCCGATGGGGGAGTAGCCGGAGGTCATGCCCTTCGCG
>CAYPQR010000014.1:11361-20059 GCA_964412865.1 uncultured Intrasporangiaceae bacterium | reverse complement strand
GTCAGCCGCGTGTACGCGGTGGCGCGGTCGCCCGAGCGAATCAACTGGCTGCAGACGTACTCCACGCAACCCTTGGCCGTCGGCTGTGGCCAACCGTTGTCGGCCATGATCGACGCAGCGTGTTCCGCGGCGACCCACGCGTTGGTCGGCTCGCCCGTCCCCGTCGCACCCAAGTTGTCGGGTACATCGTCGAACTGGTCGGAGACGCGGAACGCCGGGTGATACTCGGTCAGGTCGTTCTCTCTTTCACAGAATCGTTCCGCGTCGTGGTGAGCCGCGAACTCGGGACGACGAGCCTGATGGTTGGAGCACAGAAGCCCTTGGGCGCGGGCCTCGTAGATCAAGGTCACTTGGACGGCTCGGGTGACTACTGCCCACGGATCGACCGCGGTCCGCACCGCTCGGGTTCGCATCGCCTCGAAAGCGGCATAGGCAGCGTCCTCCGGCACCAGGTCGTACTTGCGTGCCAGCGCGGCGTACTTCTGGGTGGCGAACTGAATCAGCTCGTGCGCTTCCGGGTCGTGTTGCCAGGCGCCATGCGGGGAGTAGTGCAGCCGCACCAGCAGGAGGCGAAGACCCTGCGCCGTGGTGAACGATGGCGTCTTCACAGCTCCACTCCTTCGTTCGTGGGGGCGACGGACGGTCGGGCGATCGCCGATCTGGTCGTTCGGTTCCCAGCGCGGGCAATGGAGTGCGGAACGCGCCGCGCCCGAGTGGTGAGAGCCGTTTGAAGGTCGATGCCGCGGCCGGCGACGGGTGATCCCACGCGCACCGCGAGTTCGCTGGGGCGAACCCACGCGACCCCGTTCCCCGCGCCCTGGCGGTTGGTGGCAACAGGCTGTTGGGAGGGATCGCGGCGCACGGCCAACGCGGGCAGTTCGGCCGTCGCAGCGGAATCGGGACGTGGCCGGGTGTCTTCAGGAAGCCGGTCAAGCCGGCGGTCGTAGGGATCGGGTCCGTTCATGGGAGGTTCCTCGGGAAGTCTGAGATGGGTCGGCAGGGGACGGGGAGGCGTCAAAGGCGGACCCCTTTCTCAGTCGCTCGTGAGGGGCACAGGCGTTCACCCGAAACCGGGTCAGGTCCGAGGCGACTGGCGATGCGGTACGCGGAGCGGATGGTGGTCATCGACTCGCGCTCACTCAGGCCGGCGGACTGCGCGGCAGCTCCCAGCACAGTGGCGGCGACGTCGAACCGTTCGCCCGCCTCGGCCATCCGACACGACGCCCAGAAGAGCCCGTGGTTCCGTTCGCCCTCACCGCGCGCGGCAACCCACGAGGCGAGCCGGTCGGGTCGAGCCCCGAGATCCGGAAGGTCGACTGGGGGACGAGACGATCGGGTTGGCTCTAGGAAACGACGAAGAGCGGCTGCATCGACAACATCGGGCTGGTGGGTAGCAACATTGACGACCCGATACGGGCGAGCTGTGCCGTCAGGCTGGACGACAGTCGAAGGCGGCAGCACGACGTACCCGCCGTCGCCACGAAAGTCGACGTGCCGTCCCGGCACCTGCCATGACCGCTGCTCGGATGAGCCCGTCCGTAGGAAGCAGGCGTGCATCCCGCCCGACGGCGTCGAGACCACCCACGCGGGTGTTCCCAGCAGGCCTGCCGATCGGGCTTGTTGTAACGCGTCGAAACCGGTGCCCGACGCGTGTACGTCGATGTCCACGACGTCGATACCGGACGCGAACCCGGTCGGCATGGCCACGTTCGCATCCGGCCAGTGACGCCACCACTCGGCCACGACGGACGCCTCGGTCGATGCGTCGTGGAACCCGTGCTCAGTGAGCGGGTTCTTCTGGAGGGGGACGCAGGGAAACACTGGCACTCCCGCGGACGCGAGTGCTGTGGCAGCGCTCGCGGGCTTCGCTGCCTGCTCCAGGTCAGCGACCAGCGCCGGTGACCAGCGAGGAGACCGCGAGATGCGGGATGTCGAGTCGGTCATGGGCTCGACGATCCTCAGAACCCGTATCCGACCTCGTACCCCTTACCCGGCAGTAGAGGCGGGGGTACGCCTGTACCTTTGCGCGTTTGTGCAGGTCAGGGGATGTACCCCCGTTGACCGAGATCCTCCTTTGTTGGTTGAGGGGCCCGTTCCGGCAACCGCTGCGTTACGTGTACTTCACCAATCGACCGGCGAAAGGGCGTCTGGCGGCGGAACGGATTAGTTTCTTTACCGTTCGGATGGTAAAGTAAGTGACATGAAGCAGCCTCGCGCCGTAGGTCGGCCATCTCAGAAGGACGCGATTCTGCATGCTTCGTTGCAGATCATTCGCAGTGGGGAGCAAGTCTCGATGGATTCTGCGGCTCGAGCCGCGGGCCTGACGAAGCCGGGGTTGATGTACCACTTCCCGGACAAGGAGTCACTGGTCACCGCGCTGGTTGATCACGTCCTCGACGGATACGAGGACAGCCTCGCCGAGATCCTCGGCGATTCAGCCGACACGCCACGTAACAGGCTTCGCGCGTACGTCACCTTGGCGCTCACTGGGCGCTATGACGCAGCTGACTTGGTCATGATGTGCGATCCCAAACTGATGCAGGAGATGGCTGAGCGATGGGGTAATCGGATGACCTCATGGTTCGAGATCCCTGCCGACATGCTTGAAGAAGCTCGTACCCGATGGCATGCCGCACGGCTCATCGCCGACGGGGCGTGGTTTAACGCCGCGAGCGGGATGCCGCATGCCGACGCCCAAGGCCAGCGAGATCTTCTGCGTCTCGCTCTCGATCTCATTGAAGGAACACCAAAGTCATGACCAAATGGATTCTGCTTGCAGGCGCGATCATTTGCGAAGTTGCCGCCACCTTGTCCCTCAAAGCGGCTCTCGACCGGCCGATGTTCTATGCCCTGGTCGTCGTCGGTTATGTCTCGACCTTCGCGTTCCTGGCCGCCGTCCTGCGCCGGGGCATGGCGTTAGGGGTCGCCTACGGCATCTGGGGCGCACTCGGTGTCGCCTCGACCGCCGTCTTGTCGTCCGTCATCTTTGACGAAGCCTTGACCGTCACCATGGGTATCGGCATCGCCGTCATCATGGTCGGAGTCCTGGTTGTCGAGGTCGGCTCTCAGAAGGCTCAGCAGCGAGAGGCGGTCCTGTGATGGAGTGGATCTACCTCGTCGTCGCCATCTCATCCGAAACTGCTGCGACCCTGGCGCTCAAGGTCGCCTCCGGTGGCCGCAAGGCGTTCTACTGGGGCGTCGCGATCGGTTACGTCGGTGCTTTCGGCGCTCTGTCACTCGCGCTGAATGAGGGCATCGCCCTCGGTGTTGCCTACGGAATCTGGGCAGCCAGCGGTGTTGCAGCGGCCGCGGTCCTGTCTCGCATCATCTTCAAGGAACCACTCACGGTCCTGATGAGCGGCGGCATCGGACTCATCATCGTTGGTGTGCTTCTGGTCGAACTCGGCGCACAGCACTGAGGTTCAATCACTCTCGACAGATGGGCGCCGGGGCCATGGCATCGGCATTCAGGACGGGTCTTTTGGGCCTCCACGCAACGTCGCGCGATACCGGGAGCTTCGCAGCGCCGGATCGAGCCGCTGTGAGGTGGGAGCCGGTACTTCGATTGGACCGAGCCGATCATCACAACGACCATGGACTGCTGATGCGAGGAACTCCCGAGCCGCGTCTTCGTGGCCCTGTGCCACTAGAACCGCAGCTCGGTCCACGCGGGCGATCTCGTCGTAGGGCGATGCCAGCGTCGCAACCGTGACCGCCTCGGCGGCGCGGTCCACGTCGTCGTTCCGAAGCGCAGCGGTGACGACGTCGTGTGCGACGTCGACGATCGCGCAGGCGAGGATCTCGTCGTCGCGAGCGTCGGCGTCGAGGAGCCAACTCCAGCCGGTTTCACGGAGATCGGAGAACGGTGGGCCCTCAACGAGACGGAGCGCGAGATCAAAGTCTTCTTGACCATCGTCGCCACGGGCTTGGCCACGTGATCGGAGGCGTCGGAACAGGTCTGCGTCGACGAGCACGTCGTCGACTTGGTAGGTCCACACCCCAGCCTCGCCCGCTGCGCGACTCTGCGTTGCCGAGGGCAAGTAGGGATTTCCGGTCTTCGGGTTGTCTCCGAGCCACTTGCGGACGACGCCGATGTCGATGCGGACGCGGTCCCTGCTCATGGAGAAGGCCTCAGCGACTTGTCGAGACGCGACGCCCTCGGGATGCATGGCCAAGTAGGCGAGAAGTTCGACGTAATGCGGCTTGCGGCGGGCAACGGCAGCAGGGTTCCCGTGGGCAGTCGCCCGCACAGGTCCCAACAGATGGAGCTTCGGGACCCGGCTGTCGGTGTCGAACCACGCAGCGATGTCCTCGTCGAGCGTGGGATCGAACCGCTCGCCTGACGGCTCCTGTTCCTGATGGGCGGGCTCCTCCGCGGCCTCATCCTCGGTGAGGACAGCGTCCGACGAGTCATGTCGATTGGGCATGGAATCTTGGACGGCGAGCGGGGCATCGGCGTACGTCGTCACGAGGCTTCCCGAACGATCGGATGCCGCCCGCCACTCCGGCTCCTGTGCTTTGTGGACAGGCGGCGGAACAGGTGCGGCGTCGCGGGTAACGGCGACGATGGCTGCGGTTGCGGCGGCCTCGTCGACCGTGAGCCCTGCGCTCACGAGATCCAGATCGAGGGCTCCGATGCGCAGACGACCGTCACCAGTCAGATCGAACGACACTTCATCGCCAGCGGGGGAGTCGTTGGTGGTCACGACCGTGACCCCGAGTCGGTCATTGCTGCCTGCGATGACCCGGATGATCGGTTCCATCGCTGCTGCGCTGCTGGCAATCACGGCATGGAACAACTCAGGCTCGTCCCCGCCCCGGTTCGCGAGATCTGACGTGAGGCGGTCGACGAATCCGAGGTCGTTGGGTTCATGGTGGTGGTGGCGAACTGGATCGAGGTCGACGAATTCGGCAGCGACACCGAGGGTGTCGATGTCGGTGAGCATGCCCCACGGGCTGAGTGCGAGTTCAGCCGTCATGGCGCGTGCGAGTGCCGCCGCTGCCTCCTGGTCGCCGGTGAGTGCGATGGCGCCGAGTTCCTCCAAGTTGGCCAACACCAGGTGTCCCTCGTTGGTCGCGCCGATGGTGCACAGCAGTGGCCACGGAGCGGGGCTCTCGGGGTCAGGGAGCGACTGGTCGAGTTCGAAGTCCCATGCATCATCGGTGCCGCCCCACCCGGGCGGCGTCGGAGCAGGCTCGGCGAGGTGAAGAGTCACGTGCCGATCGTCAAGTTCGACTCTCTGGAGGCGGGGCAGTGGCTGGCCGGTCAGTTGCAGCCCATCGGCGAGGTGTCGCAGCAGGCGGTCGAGGTCTTGGAGCCGGGGCACCGTGCCGATGCTCAAACGGGCAGTCTTCTCGACGTTGACCAGATGCTGGGGTGGCGGCTCGATTACCTCGCCGGGGCTCCGGTAGCGCAACTGTGTGCGGCGGTGGGCACGCAGAATGAGAAAGAGCGAGCCGGCCAGCACCGTGCCTGCTCCCGTCAGACCAGGCAGAAGCCAACCGGGCGTTCCGGAACTCTGTTCGGCACCGGTGGCGTGCTCGACCACATCGACGTCTGTTGCTGATTCTGGTTCAACCTGCTCGGGCGTGACTTCCGGCGGCAGCGTGGGGATGGTGTCGGGGGGAGTTCCGGGGTCCAGATCTTCCGGAGGCGAGTCCTGAGGTTCCACGTCCACTGGCACGGCGCCCGGGATCTGAAGTTCCCAGCCGGGGTGGATGAGGTCAGGGTCGGTCAACGTCCGGCCATCCGGTTGGACGACGCCGTCGGATGCCTCGAAAATCTCGTCGTAGCGAGTGGGGTCGCCGAGTTCCTCGTCGGCGATGTCCCACAGGGTGTCGCCGGGCTCAACGATGTACGGCGTGCCGTCGGGTTCAGCCGCTACATCGACTTCACTCGCGGGAAGCTGGAGCACTGTACCGACGGCCAGAAACTCCGGTCCGTTGGGGAACAGATCGGGGTTGAGGGCGACGATCTCGGCGAAGCGAGTGCCGTCACCCAGATGCACTTCGGCGATCTTCCAGAGACTGTCGCCGGTCCGGGCGGTGTACGACTCGGTCTCCGGTGCTGCCTCCACAGGAAGTACGGAAGGCGGCGCCTCGTCCACCGGCTCAGTGGGGGAGGCAGACGATTGGTCGACGTGCACATCGGTGACGTCGGCGGCGTGTGCTGGGGCGGTCGTCAGCGTGATGCTGAGCGGCTGAGCGACGGCGAACAGAACCGCGGCTGAAGCCACCAACTGAGAGGCCACCTGCTGCCCGGCGCCGAGTCCCCACAGCCGGGGTGCGCGCACACCGCGCACCGCCGCGAGGATCTCGGTGATCAGACAGAAGGCCATGACGGCCCACGCGACCCAGGCGACCGCGCTGATAATGACCAAAGCGACGCTGCCATCGTCGGGACTGAGCAGGCTGAGCCGCAGCTCGGTCAGGTCGACGGACCACGGAGTTGCGCCGAGCGCGACGAGGAGCGCTGGGATGCCAGCAATCGCGGCCACGATCAGTGCCGCAGCGCACAGGCCTCGGGCGCGGGGATGGGTGCGGTTCATCGCTCGTTTCCTCCGGTCGTTCTGATCAGGCGTGCTGACGCATCGCTGGTCACGGTGAGGTCGCTGATGCCGACAACGGACAGAAACGTCGGCTCGTAGGTGTCGGTGACGCGGACGGTCAAGGTGGTGCCGCCGGTGATGGTGACGCTCCCTTCCACGCCGGCCGCGGCGAGGTACTGTTCGGCGGCTCGTCGCGCAGCGACGGTGTCGAGGGCGACGTACCGCCCTTCCACGGCTGGGGCGGCTTGCACCTGTTGGCCACCTGCACGGGCCGCTTGGGCGGCGACGTCGTGGGCGCGCTGTTGCGCGTGAACCTGACCGCCGAGGTCGACGGCCAGCCCGACAAGAGTGACCATCGCGACCGTTGCGGTGACGGCCCAGATGCTGATCGATCCGCGTTCGTTGGCTTGTGACGTCATGGCGACCGCTCCCGCCAAGTGTCGATCGGGCTGGTCATCGTGGCCGAGATTGTTCGACTGCCTGGGACTCCGGGGACGGACAGATCGGAGAGGTCGAGCCGGCACGACACGGTCACGTCCACGGTGGCTGGGGTGCCGACGTCGTGGGCAAACTGCTCGGCGTTGATGGCGACGTCGACGCGGAGACAATCGATGCCCTGGTCGGCGAGGCTGGAGACGGCGGCTTCCTGCGCGGCTTTCCTGGCGTCGGCCTCGACCCGCAGGATGGAGGCCGACCGGGCCGCGTCGGCGGCAGCCGACTCAACAGAGTGTCGAACGACCGCGGTGCGTCCACCGAAGATGATGAGGCCCACGAACAGGGCGAAGGCGGGTACGACGATGGCGGCCTCGATCGAAGCAGAACCCCGCTCGGCGTGGCGTTTCATGGTGCTGTCACCCGCTCGACGGGGACGGTGGCGCTCTGACGGATCACCGGGTTCCACCCGGGGATCACGCTGAGGCTGCGGGCCTCGATCACGACGGTGGCGTCGGTCGTGGTGCGGTCGGCGCGGGCGACGGCCTGCTGCAGGACGTCGTTGCCGATGTCGTCGATGAAGGCGTTGGCGGCGTCCACGCCGCGGGATTCTGTGCCGGTTTCGGCACCTGCAGCCCGTGCGCCTTCCTGCGCGGCAGCGATCGCAACCGTCCGGGCGTGATAGTAGAGCGCGGCCTGCATCCCCAGGAAGAGGACCGCGAACAGCGCCGGCAGCAGGATCACGAGTTCGACTGAGACGGAGCCTCGTTGATCCCGTCGTCGGTCAGTTGATCTTGCCGGCCTGGATCTCGACATACGTCTTCACCGCCGCGACCACGATCCCGACGATCGCGATCACCGCCACCGCCCACAAGACATGCTCGGTGGTGACCGATCCCCGTTCGTCACGTTTCAGTCGGCCGTCCCAGACAAGCATCAGCATCGTGAGTGCCGCCATCAATCGCTTCATGGTGTGTTTCCCTTCTTCTGGTTCATGTGCCGTTGAACATCCGCAGCAGTGAGGGCGCCACGAGAAGCGCCATGAAAATGACCCCGAGCAGGGAGCCGGGGATCGTCATCCGTTCGCCCACCGCGTTGGCTTGGGCGACTTCGGCGTTGAGCATCGCCGTACGCATGGCCGCCGACCGGGCGCGCAAGTTGCCGTACACCGCCGCTCCCTCCTCGCCGGAGAGCCGCATGATGTCGGCGAAGTCCTCCAGTTCGGGAAGCCCGAGCTCTTCGGCGAGCGCGTGCAGTGCGTCCCACGGCGGCAGGCCCGACCACCGCGACCGACCGAGCTCCTCGCTGAGCCGCGTGAACACCCAGGAGTCGGCCACCTCGGCTGCTGACTCCATTGCTTGGCGGACCCCAGAGCCGTTGTGGCGCTCCAGCGCGACCAGGTCGATGTAAGCCCCGAGTGCCCGGGAGAACTCCACCCGCGCCCGCTTGGCGTCGTCGATGGCGTTGTAGTTCGGGGTGAAGAACATGACGGCAGCCAACGCGACCGACGCGATGGCAGGAACGGCGATCGGCAGTCCGAGTCCCAGGGCGTCGAAGAACAGGCCGAGCAGCGGCGGTGCCACCAGCCCGAGGGCAGCGAAAGTCAGTTTGTCGCCGTAGAACTTCGCCAGCGGAATGCGCAGCAGCGCCAGTTTTCGGGTTGGGGTGCGTACCCACATGCCGGGAGGAAGGACCCGGATCGCCCACACGCCGAGGCG
>CAYPQR010000014.1:0-11261 GCA_964412865.1 uncultured Intrasporangiaceae bacterium | reverse complement strand
GGGTGCGTACCCACATGCCGGGAGGAAGGACCCGGATCGCCCACACGCCGAGGCGTTCCTTCCCTGACGTCGACTCGGGCGTGGCGACCAGATCAGCTTGGCTGGAGGGTGTCAGTCGTCCGAGTGCCTCGCCGAGATCCACGTGTGCGGGCAAGAAGCGGGCAACCAGCAGGACACAGCCGAGCATGAAGAGCGCGCCGGCAGCCATCGCGAGGGGAAGGCCCGCAATCACGATGCTCTCCCCACAGGTTCGGACGTGCCGATGAGGAAGCGTGCGAGCGGCTTGCCGATCGCCATGCGCTTCATCCACACCAGGGTCGCGACGTACGCGGACAGCAACACCACCAGGATGACCTGGCCAAGGGGACTGCGGTACGGCTCGACGTACGTCCCGGAGATCGCGAGCACCACCAGGACGCCGACGCTGATGATGGTGACCCAACGTGCGGTCGCCCGGGGCTTGGCCCGGTCAGCCTCGATCTGACGGCGAGCCCGTACATCGGCGGCAACCGACTCGGCAAGACTTTCCAGCACTTGGGAGAGTCCGGCGCCTCGGCGACGTGCCGCGAGGATGAGGTTCGCTGCCACCAGATCTCCGGTCGCATCGTCGAGTTCGTCAGCGAACACTCGGATCGCTTCCTCGGTGTTCCAGCGTGATCGCAGTCTTGCGACGAGGCGTTGCACCTCTGGTCGGATGGCAGTCGGTGTCGAGCGCTCGGTGGTGACCAGTGCCTGCTCCAGACCGATGCCGACTGTCAGCACGCCGGACAGTGATCGAGTCCATTCCTCCATCGCTTCGAGACGGTCGATGCGTGCTGCCGCGCCGGCGTTGGACAGGAGCATCGGTATCCCCACGAAGGCCAGGGGCACGGCGATCAGCGCAAGTGCCCAACCTGTCACGAGCCAGGCGATGCATCCGCCGACTGCGCCTGCCACGAGCAGGCGCTTCGTCTGAGTGCTCATCGGCTTGCGTCGGGGCGGTCGGGTCTGTGCGGGTGGGACCGGCGCCGGTTTCAGGCCGACGACCAGTCCGATGATCCCGGCGACGATGAGCGCTCCGGCGACGGCGGGTACCAGGGCGATCATGACAACGCCTGCTGTTCGGCGAGGAAGGCGCCGAGGTCGAATCCGTAGTCGGTCAGCGCACGGTACTCCTCTGGAAGGACTGCGGGCCGGGCCGTCCCCGACGAATCGGGTGAGAACAGATGCGTTGTGGCGTATCCAGTCTCGCGTTCGCCGGGAGCCACCGCGATCACCTCGTGCACGCAGCGACGACGTTGGAACCCGTCCGGGGCGCGTTCGGTTGTCAGATCCAGGTGCACGATCAACTCGATGGTCGAGGCCAGCTTGTTCGTCGCGAGTTCGTGGGTGACGTGCGGACCTGCCTCCATCGCGCAGGTCACGAGTTTGCGGATCGCCGCTACTGCGTCAGATGCGTGGGTTGTTGAGATGGAGCCGGTGCCGGATTCCATCGCTTTGATCATCGCCCAGATCTCGCGCCCGCGGACCTCGCCGACGATCTGACGCGACAGGTTGAAGCGGAACGAGTCGACCAGCGCCTCGTCGAGGCTGAACTCGCCAGCCAGGCGGCCGTCGGCGCCCCGTTCCCCGGAGCCGGGACGGGCCTCCCACGCGTGCACGATCTTGTGGCGCCCCAGCTCGTTGAGGTGGAGTTCGTACTCGGTCTCGAAAGTGCCGATCGCCTCGTGCTCACCGATCTCGCTGCACAAGGCGCGCACCAAGGTCGTCTTCCCGGCGCCTTGACACCCTGAGACCACGATGCTCTTGCGAGCACGGACGGCGGCACGCAGGAATGACGCCAGCAGGGGAGAGAGCATTCCCCGCTCCACGAGGTCGTCCAGTGTGACCCGCATCAGCCGATGGCGTCGGATCACGACCGATGGCCGCGGTGTCACCCACGCCGCTGCGGCGAGTCGAGCGCCGCCGTCGAGGCGCAGGTGCAGGCGGGGTTGTGCTTCGGAGAACCCACGTGCGTTCACTTCACTGCGCGACGCAAGGAAGACCAGGAAGTCGATCAGTTCGGCATCGGAGTCGGCGACGTCGGGTCCTTCGATCAGCGATCCGTCGACGAGTTCGAGCATCACGTTGTCGTGCCCGGCGATGATGATGTTCTCGACCCGGTCGTCGTCGACCAACGGCTGCAGGCGGCCCAGACGAAACAGTGAGTCGAAGACCGCTTGGGCAAGTGCGGACTGTGCCGACGAGGTCCACGCTCCGCGCCCGTCGTTGACGCGATCGGCCATCGTGGACTCGATCAGTTGCAGCACGATCGCTCGGCCCAACTCGGTCTGGGCCGCCTTGTCCAGTCGCGACGACTCCGCGCTCATGGCTTGGCTCAACTGCTTCGAGGCCAGCGTGCGCAACGAGGCAACCACACCCCAATCGACATCGGCGTCGTCGTACGTTGAGGTCGGCTGCGCTTCGACCGGCTGGTCGCGAAGCGTCGGGGAACTGCTCGGCAGCGGTTGACCGAAGAGAGGCAGGTCGGTCAGCCGCGGGTCGGCATTGGTGGGACGGACGAGATGGTCACTGGACATGGGAGACCACCTCCACTCCGAGATCGGCGCGTCGAGCGCCCACAACCGCATGGATTGCGGAGATTGCCGCGTGCAGGCTGCGCACCAACGGACTGCGATCGAACCGGTCGGGAACCGTCGCCCCGCGGTGCAACACGGCTGCAGCCTGCGGGTCGTCGGCCACGACCGCATGGACGGGCAGCCCGAGCACGTTGTTGACCTCGTTGGCCGAGTACGGCTGGCCCTCTCCGACGAGGAGAACGCCGGGATTCGCCCAGGCCGGATGCCCACGGCCGGCGGTCTCGGCCCAAGAACGTGCCGCTGCAATGGCTGGCAGGTCAGTTCGGCACAGCACCAGTGAGAGATCGGCCCCGGCGAGCACCGGTTCGGGCCACCCCGTCAGCCCGAGTCGGCCGCAGTCCACGATGACGTCCTGCCCAGTCGTTTCGAGATCCTGAAGTGCTGTCAGGAGCGGTGACCACAATCCGGTGAGGGCAGGCGCTTGGGAGTGAGCGCGTGGTCCAGGGATGAACGCGGCCGACGAGGAGCCGATCGGCTGGGCTATCCGTGGCAGAAGTTCCGCCACCTCGTCGGCCGAGAGGGCGAGTTCGACGAGCCCTTGGTCGTAGGGCCGGATTCCCCTGAAGTAGCCCGCCAGGATGCCCGACCCACCGGTTGGGTCTGCCTCGACCAGCAGCACTGGACGTGGCCACAGCAGCGCCAGCCCGAGCGACGTCGTGGTCACGCCGGGGGAGCCGGCCGCAGAACAGAGCGCAACGACAGCCATGACCTCACCGCGCCCTGGTGTCCAACACGAGCGCCACATTCCCCGTGGCGATCTGAGCCGCCAGAGTGGCCGCCTCAGCATGAGGGACAAGCAGATCCACGACGAGTTGACCGGTGTCATCAGAGATGCGGACGCCGACCACTTCGGCCTCACTGAACGAGGGGGTTCCTGCTGGCGCTTCGCTGCCCTCCGGCGGGGTCGAGACCACGCGCACGCGATCGCCGGTTTGCAGATCCATCCCCGGTGCCTGGGACGACGTGAGCGCGATACCGACCACGGACATGTCCTCGGCTGGGACGACCGTGTCGCCGTACGACGCGGGCGTCAGAAGCGAGCCGGAGGCGATATCGATGGCCGCTCGCTGTCCGACCACCGATTCCAGTGACCCAGCACTGACCGGACTCAAGGCCGGGTCGCTGTTGACTCGGACGCGGATCAGGTCGTCTGCCTCGATGATGGAGCCACGCTCGATGTCGGTGCGGGCCGCGAGCACTTCGTTGGTGTTGGTGGTTGCGCTCCACGCCCAGCCGCCGAGGATCGCGCCCAAGCAGATCGCCACAACGGCGGCAGCGATGAGCGCAGGACGACGACGCAACTTCGGCGGCGGCGGCAGTGGCACCTCGGCAGAGGGCGGAGAAGGAGCGTGCGATCGCTCGTGTCGGGTCGCGGTGCTGCTCATCTTCTTCTTGCCTCTCGCCCTTGCTCGCTATTCCACGAGCACCTGTGCCTCGCCAACGGTGATGTCGACCGACCTCTGCAGGCCGTCGAGTCGGATGGTTCCGGTCTGCCCAGCGCCTTCCCACGTGATCACCCACGACGACGTCGCCGTCACCGTGTAGGTGCCACCGGGCTGCCCGGCGCTCGACTTCGTGTAGACGTGGCCACAGTCCGGCGACGGCTGCTTGCCGTATGAGGCGGCGTATGGCGTCCCTGCCGAGCGGCACTCAACCGTGGTGCCGTCGCCCATCTGCCACGTCACCTTCTGCACATTCGCCGTTGCGGTGATCGTGATGCCACCCGCACTGGCGGTGGCGGTGATCGGACCGTAGGTGTGGTCGCCCGGGTTCGCCGCCCACATCCACACCGGCATCCCGACCAGCCCAACACGGTTGGAGCCGGGTTGCGGAGTGATGCCAACGTCGATCGCGCGCAGCGCCATGTCATCGATGGCCAACTGCGCGACTTCGCGAGGAGTCACGCCAGCGCCGGAGTTGTCTGGCGGATTGTCCGACCAGATCAGGATGAGGAGGTGGACTTGTGGCTGGTAGCAGTCATAGACGGCGCCGTCTCCTGGCTTGTGACCCGCCCACGCTGGATCCCCAGCCGGCGGCTGCGGATCGGACGCTCGGACGTAGCAGTGGTAGGAGTTCGACCAGTAGCCGTACTCCGAAGTGCACGGGACCGGTCCGGGCGGCGGCTTGCTGATGCCCTGCTTCGTCCCGTCCCAGTAGCAGCTCTGGCCGGCCCCGGTATCTTTCGGGCCGTCATCGACATTCTGGTTCCCGGGCACTTCGACGACCACCCACACCAGGCACTTGCCGGTGGTCGGATGCGTCTGTTGACACACGGTCTTGGAGTCGGCAGCAGCAGGCAACGACGGGATCACGATCAGGCACCCGACGATGACGGGCAGGAGTGCGAGGAGCCGCGTGCTCAGCCGGCGCACGGTTTCTTCTCCAAATCCTCGCCACCGGCAACGCGCCATCCTGCTTCGGGGTTGGCGTCCCACGAGTAGTTGGCCACGGTCAGACGGGTCCATCCGCGGTCAGGGCGATCGGCAGGGACCATCGACTTGCCTGAAGTATCGAGTACGTCGACATCGCTCACGTCCCAACACACGTCGATCGTTACCGAAGGAACGCGCCCGGCCTGCGGGTCGGAGTTGTCCAAACTGACCGACTGGACCTTGGTCTCGACGACCTTTGTGTCACCGCGCTGCTTGGTGCCTGCCTCGCGCTCGGTCGTCAGGAAACTCTTCTGTGCCGACAACTGGGTGCTGATCGCGACTTCGTCGAGACGGTCGAGCGAGACGCTGACGTCCTGGAGCAGGAGGTCGGTAAGCGCGTAATAGTCAACAACAACGGACTCGGCCGCCGACGCCGCGGCGTCCTCGGGAGTTTCGGGCTTTGAGGGCGCTGGGCCGGAGGGAGACGAACTCGCCGGAGGATTCGTCGACGGATCGGAGTCCGGGTCGGAGCCGCAAGCAGCCACTGCGGCGAGCAGAATTACTGCCGTCGCGACCGAGGATCTTCCGGAGAATTTCTTCATGGCCGAGCCCATCCGCCTCTCCCGAAACTGCTTCGGGAGTGGAGTGGACGGTGCCCCGATGGCGGTCCCACCGAGATCACCGCCTCGTACCATTGAGCCAGTGAAATGTGATCTACGCAACATTTTGCCTTTCCGTGTGCACCTCATCGACCAGGTGCACATCCCATTCCCGCAGCCCCGCTTGGCCTCTGAAGCGCTCACTCGGCAGCCACGAACTCATTCCGGTCACACCTCTGGCACAGCGAGGTGGAACACCCGGCACACCTTGTATTCGAGGAGGTGTGTGGTGACGGTTTCGCTGCGGAAGATGAGTCCCAGACACGGGTGCGACTATTTGCTCAAGAGCGTCGTCGTTGGCGACGGCAATCGGACGCTGCGCACCCCGATGACTCGCTACTACGCCGAGGCCGGCACTCCACCCGGCGTCTGGTTCGGCTCGGGCGTCCGCGAGTTCGGCAGCGGCCAACTCGCAGCTGGTGCAGAGGTGACGCCGTCGCAGCTCGAACTGCTCCTGGTGCACGGCCGCGATCCGATCACCGGCGAACGACTGGGGCGGGGCTATCCGACGTATCCGCCGATCCAGGAGCGGATCGACAACCGCATCGCCGGGCTCAACGCCACTCTGACGACAGAGCCACGCGCGGACGCGGTCGCTCGGATCACCCGCGAGGAAGAAGTGCGTGGTCCGAAAACTGCGGTGTCGGGGTTCGATCTGACGTTCAGTGTGCCGAAGTCGGTCTCCGTGCTGTGGGGGCTTGCGGACGCCGACCTGCAGATGCAGCTGGTGCAGGCGCACCACGACGCGGTCGCTGAGGTGCTGGAGTTCTTCGAGCGCGAAGTTGCAGTCACCCGGGCAGGGGCGAATGCCCGGAACGGTGCGGTCGCGCAGCACGAGGTGGCCGGGGTGGCCGCGACGGCATACGACCACTGGGATTCTCGTTGCGGTGATCCGCAACTGCACACCCACGTGGTGGTTTCCAACAAGGTCCGCACCGTGTACGACCAGAAGTGGCGCAGTCTGGACAGCGTCCCGATCCACCGCAGCATCGTCGCGATCTCGGAGCACTACAACGCAGTCCTGGCCGACATCTTGACCCAGCGGCTCGGTGTGAAGTGGGACAGACGTGACCGCGGCGCCGACCGGACCCACGCACTGGAGATCACTGGCGTCAGCGAGGACCTGATCAAGGAGTTCTCCAGCCGATCCCGCGAGATCGACATCGAAACCGACCGCCTCATAGCGCAGTACGCCGCGACCTACGGACGCCGACCGTCGCCGAAGACCATCGTGGAACTGCGTGCGACTGCCACCATCGCCACCCGCCCGGAAAAGGAACTGCACTCACTTGCGGAACTCACCGACGGCTGGCGCCGACGTGCAGAAGACCTCCTTCCTGCGGGGGCCACGGAGTGGGCTCGAGGCATCACGACAGGCAGGCCTCCCGCGGCGTTGCGTGCCGAGGACGTGCCCCTCGACCTCGTGGCGACGACCGGCAGGCAAGTTGTTGAGGTCGTGGGGGAGAAGCGCTCAACCTGGCGGCACTGGAACCTGTGGGCCGAGGCCTCACGCCAGACGATGGAGTGGCGCTTCACCACCCCGCAGGATCGTGAAGCCATCGTGGGCATGATCGTCGACGCAGCAACCCAAGCATCACTGCGCCTGACACCTCCAGAGTTGGCGATCAGTCCCAATGCGTTTCGACGGGAGGATGGTTCGAGCCGGTTCCGTCCGCAGCATTCCACTGTGTTCAGCTCAGCCGGCCTGCTTGCGGCGGAAGACCGACTACTCGTGCGGGCCAACACCCTGACCGCACCTGTAATGAAGCCGTCGTTGATCGAGGACGTCACCAGCCACGACCCCCCTGGTCATCAACTCAGCGAAGGGCAGGCCCAAGCGCTCGCGAAGATCGCCGCATCCGGCCGGCAGATTGACCTCCTCGTCGGACCAGCTGGGGCCGGCAAGACCACGACGATGCGTGCCCTGCGCCGATCCTGGGAACGACGCTACGGGACAGGCTCGGTGACCGGGCTCGCACCCTCGGCCGCTGCCGCCGACGTCCTTGCCGGGGATCTCGAGAGCGGGACGGAGAACACGGCGAAGTGGCTGCATGAGCATCGCCTCGGGAGATGGAACCTCACGCGCGGGCAGCTCGTCATCATCGACGAGGCATCGCTCGGTGGCACGTTCGCGCTCGATGCCATCACTAGACACGCCCAGCAGGTCGGCGCGAAAGTGCTGCTCGTGGGCGATTGGGCGCAACTCGCAGCGGTGGACGCGGGCGGCGCGTTCGGGATGCTCGTGCGTGACCGCGGCGACGCCCCGGAACTGGTCGATGTGCGTCGCTTCCGAAACGACTGGGAGAAGCAGGCGTCCCTGCAGTTGCGGATCGGCGACACCGACGTCATCGATACCTACATCGCGCACCAGCGCGTCACGCCGGGCGGATATGACGAGATCCTCGAAACCGCCTACCAAGCCTGGCGCACAGACCTCGCGGAGGGAAAGAGCACGGTGCTGATCGCGGAAACCCTCGACACCGTCTCCGCGCTCAACACTCGCGCCCGCACCGACCGGATCCTCCAGGGAGACGTCGCCGTGGACGGCATCAGGCTTCACGACGGCAATGAAGCGTCTCACGGAGATCTCATCATCACGCGGGAAAACAATCGGCGCCTCTCGCTCGGGCGAAGCTGGGTGAAAAACGGTGACCGCTGGCATGTCACCCATGCGAACGACGACGGATCCCTCACCGTGCGGCGGGCCGGATCGAAGCGGCGCACCACGATCACGCTGCCCGCGGGCTACGTCGCCGAGCACGTCGAACTGGGCTACGCCGTGACCGCCCACCGCGCACAAGGGTCCACCGTCGACGCTGCGCACACGGTCGTCCACTCACCGGAAGTGACGCGCGAATCCCTCTACGTCGCGATGACCCGCGGCCGCGAGTCCAACCGTGTCTACGTCGCCACCGACGAGCATCATCTCGAGGAGCATCAGCACCGCGAGGATCTGCAGAACACCGCCCGGAGCATCCTCTACGGGATCCTGCAGCATCCCGGTGCAGAGCTCTCCGCGCACGACACGATCACGGTCGAGCAGGACTTCTGGGGCTCGCTCGAGCAACTCGCGGCCGAGTACGACACCATCGCGCAAGTCGCCGGGCAGGAACGCTGGATCGCCCTCCTGCATGCCGGAGGCCTCATGGCGGAGACGATCGACGAGCTCGTTGAGACAGACGCCTTCGGGATCCTCACCACGGAGCTGCGCAGGCTCGAAGCTGACGGGCACGACATCGACAGTCTTCTCCCTCGCATCATTCAGGCTGGAGGACTGGACGGCGTGCAGGATCTCGGGTCGCTGCTGCGTTACCGGCTCCAGCGTGTCACGGCGGTCTACCAGCCTGCTCCGCAGCGGGCCGCCGGGATGATCGCCGGCCTGGTTCCGCGAGCGAGCGGGATCACCGATCCTGCACGCCGTCCAGTCGCTTGCGCCGAAGACCGCCAGGAGTACGACAGTGAGGACCGGCTGGGCATGGTGGAGGACGAGGATGACAATCGGAACCACGAGCCCAAGCCGCAGCAAGGTGATGAGATTGGGCAGAGTCGCCCAGTCGGGGCGCGGGTGTGCCGAGGACATGCGGTTCATGCGCGCACCCCCCGCTTGTGGCGTGCGAAGAGCCAAAGGACGAGTGCAGCGGCCACGACGATGAGTGCGGGCAGAGCGTAGCGCTCAACGACGTCGAGCAGTGCGTTTCCGATGAGCGCACCACCGACGACCCAAAGCCCCGCCCAAAGCAACGCCGCGACACCACAAGCGGTTGCGAACCGCGAGTATGGCACTGCTGAGGCGCCGGCTGCAGCAGCGACAAGGGTGCGGATACCCGGAAGCAGACGGGCGAGGATCACAATCCAGAACCGGCCGGCAACGTAATATCGTGCCTTCTCCCAGCGGTCCCGGCCCAGGCGCTTGATCAGTCTGGTGTCGCCGAGGCGGGCTCCAAGACCGCGTCCGACCGCGAACCCCACATGATCTCCGAGGAATGCGCCCAGCGCAGCAACGAACACACCGGCGGCGAGCAGCTCGGCACGGTCAGAGAGCGTGACCGCGGCCAGGACGATGCCCGTTTCCCCCGGGAGGACAGCACCGATACCGAGGGCTGCGTCAAGGGCCGCGAACAGGAGCATGCAGGCGAGCAGGAGAGTGACGTGCTCGCCTGCCTGTGCAAGGAACATGCGGAGAAGATCGACCATGCATACGACGGTAGATTCACGGGTCAACGTGCCGATATTGCCGAATGCCCATTCATGACCTAACGATCGTGAGTTCACCGGTCGGAGTCGCGCGCATAGATTGGGAGTATGAGTGGTAGCTCCAATGATCCCGCGACGCTCCGCCGTCGGCAGACCATCGTTGGATGCGTCGTCGCGATCAGCGGCGGCACGTCCACGCGTTGGTTGCCCGATGCTCCCGTGCTGGTGCTGAGCCTTATTGCGACTGCTGCGATCGTGCTGATGTTCGCAACCCCGGCTGCGCGGGTGCGCGTGATCCTTGCTGGTTCCGTGCTCGCCGCTACCGTCGTCAGGCTCCCCGAGTTGCGAGTCGAGGAGATCGTCGAGGGCCTTGTGTATGGTCTGCTGACCGCCCTGGTGCTCGCCGCACCGCTGACCACGCGGCGCGCGGTGTCGCAGAGGCGAGAGTTTCACCGCCGAGGCTGGGAGCTTGCCGCGATCGAATCCAGACGACGGGCAAGCCAGACCCGTGAGGTCCTGCAACGAGAGCGGATGAGCCTTGCCGCGGAGATGCACGACGGCCTCGGCCACTCCTTGACGCTCATCGCCGTCCGGCTCGGACAGCTCTCCCTCACACCCACGCTTCCGGATACCGACCGGGCAGAGGTCTCCGGTATCCGCACGATCGCAGCGGACGCGGCGGATCAGCTCGGCCTCGCCGTTCGCCTGCTGCGCCAGTCCGAAGACCCGGCTGCCGGATGGAGCCCCCCGAGCATCGACGAAGCAGTGACCGGTGCTCGTCAGGCCGAGATGCACGTGGAAACGCACATCGCCGCAGATCTGTCCGACCGACTCAGCGATGAAGCGCTCAACACTGTCGCGCGGGTGGTGCAGGAAGGACTCACCAACGCGTCCAAGCACGCTCCTGGGCAACCGGTCACCGTGCGCATCGAGGTCGAGGGCGATATTGTCACTGCGATCGTTTGCAATCCGCGTGACGAGGAGGCGTCCTCAGCCCATCCGCTCGATGGTGGATTCGGACTGCATGGCCTCCGGCATCGCGCCGCGATGCTGGGCGGCGCCCTCACCGTCCATCAGATGCCGACCGAGTTCGCACTGACCCTCACCCTTCCCGCGCACGCACGCCCATCCGCGGACAGCGCAGCACCTGATGGCGACATCGTCGCCGCCGAGGACGATGCCGCGACCCTTCGATCCCGCGCCACCCGTGCTGCCATCGCCGTTCCCACAGCCATCCTCGGCGCACTCGTGTTCATCGCGGTCGCTTACTTCGTGCTCGCCAACACGCTATCTGTGATGACCACGGCACAGTTTGCGGACATCTCCGTCGGAGACACCCAGGAGACGGTCGAGCGATCCCTCCCCGCCCTGGAGATGCTCGATCCTCCACGCGATGAGTTCCCGCCTCGCCCCGACGA
>CAYPQR010000013.1:0-20178 GCA_964412865.1 uncultured Intrasporangiaceae bacterium | reverse complement strand
TCCCCTATGGTGACGACCCGCGCGACCGCAACATCCGTCTGGCGCCGACCATGCCTCCGCTCGAGGAGGTCACCGCGGCGATGGAGGTCGTCGTGACGTGCGTGCTGCTCGCAGCGGCGGAGAAGCTGCAGGCGGACTGACCGTCCGCGGGCTGCGGAGGGCGGCTATCCCGCTCTCCGCAGCAGGTAGACATCCATCACCCAGCCGCACTCCTCCCGGAGGCGTGCCCGCTCTGCGCCGATCGTGTCGGCGACGGCACCAAGGTCTCCCTCGACGAGCGACTCGTGCTCGTCACCGAGGTTGCCGCCCCACCAGATGTGCCATGTGCCGGGCACGTTCGCCGCATCGAGGTGCCGGTTGAGCATCACGACGATGTTGTCGCCGCCGCGCTCGATCTCGGCGGCGAGCCGCCGACCTGTGGTCACCGTCACCGTCGACCCGATCTCGTTGAGCACCAGCCGGTGCCGCGCGGCGAGCATCTGCACGGCGCTGATGCCGGGCACGACGTCGACCTCCATGGCCACCCCGCGATCGCGCACCTGCTCCAGGATGCGGAGCGTGGAGTCGTAGAACGCCGGATCACCCCATACGAGCAGACCCGCCGTGCAGTCGCCGAGCGGTCGCAGCGTCTCGGCATACACGTCGGTGCGTGCGTTGTGCCAATCGGCCACAGCCGACTCGTAACCCGTTGTCGAACGGGTGGCGGCGCCGCGGTCGCGCCGCGGGTCGTCGATCGTCACCACCCTCGGTCGCGACGTCACGTGGTGGTCGAAGATCTGCATACGTCGTGCCACGAGTGGATCCTCGCCGTGGCGCTTGTCGACGAGCAGCAGGACGTCGAGCGACCTCATCGCCGTGACGGCATCACCGGTGACCTGGTCGAGCCCACCGCATCCGATGCCGATCACCTTGACACGCAGCATGGTTCAGCCATCCGATCCGTCGTCTTCCAGGTCGCCCTCGAGGCTGAGATACAGCTCCTGCAGAGCCTGCATCGTGCCGGGCTCGGGCTCGTCCCACATCCCTCGGTCGTGGGCCTCGTGCAGGCGCTCGATCATTCCGCGCAACGCCCACGGGTTCGCGTGGCGCAGGAAGGCCTGGTTCTCGTCGTCGAGTGCGTAGGTCTGCGCGAGCGACTCATACATGTGGTCGGTGACCACACCCGTCGTGGCGTCGAACCCGAAGAGATAGTCCACGGTCGCCGCCAGTTCGAACGCACCCTTGTATCCGTGGCGACGCATCGCGCCGATCCACTTCGGATTGACGACGCGCGCACGGAAGACGCGGGCGGTCTCCTGCTCCAAGGTGCGAGTGCGCACGAGATCGGGGGAGGTCGAGTCCCCGACGTATGCCGCCGGTTCCTTCCCCGTCAGCGCGCGGACGGTCGCGACCATGCCGCCGTGATACTGGAAGTAGTCGTCGGAGTCGGCGATGTCGTGCTCGCGCGTGTCGGTGTTCTTCGCGGCGACGGTGATTCGCCGGTAGTTCGACCGCATGTCCTCGTGTGCGGGGACGCCGGGAAGGTCGCGGCCGTAGGCATATCCGCCCCACGCGGTATAGACCTCGGCGAGGTCTTCATCGCTGTGCCAGGTGCCCGCGTCGATCAGGGGGAGAATCCCGGCGCCATAGGCACCCGGTTTCGAGCCGAAGATCCGGGTCGTCGCGCGACGACGGTCACCATGCTCGGCGAGGTCCGCCTCCATGTGCGCGCGCACGTAGTTCTGGTCGGCCGGTTCGTCGGCCTCGGCCGCGAGCCGCACGGCATCGTCGATCATCGACACGACGTGCGGGAATGCGTCGCGGAAGAAACCGGAGATGCGCACCGTCACGTCGATCCGCGGGCGCCCGAGTTCGGCCGGCGGGATGAGCCGCAGGTCCCGCACGCGCCTCGACGCCTCGTCCCAGACCGGCAGGACGCCGAGCAGGGCCAACACCTCGGCGATGTCGTCCCCGCTGGTGCGCATCGCCGAGGTGCCCCACACCGACAGACCCACCGATCGCGGATAGCCGCCGGTGTCGGCCAGGTGGCGCTCCAGCAGCGACGAGGCGAGAGCGGTGCCGGTTTCGTAGGCGATGCGGCTGGGCACGGCCTTCGGATCGACGGTGTAGAAGTTGCGTCCCGTCGGCAGCACGTTGACCAGCCCGCGCAGCGGCGAACCCGACGGGCCCGCCGGCACATACCCGCCGTCGAGGGCATGGAGCACCGCAGCCAGCTCGTCGGTGGTCCGCTCGAGCCGGGGAACGATCTCCCGGGCCGCGAACTCGAGCACGTCCGCCACCCGCGGATGCCCGCCCGCGGCGTCCACGATGCCGGCCGCGGAGCCGGGCCGCCACCCCGCATCCTCCATGGCCTGCACGAGCTCGCGTGCCTGTCGTTCGATCCGGTCGACGGCCGCACTCTGGTCGGTGCCTTCCTCGAGACCGAGCGCGGAACGCAGCCCTGGCACGGCATTCGAGTGCCCGGACCACATCTGCCCCGACCGCAGGATCGCCAGAACGAGGTCGACGCGGGTCTGCCCGGTCGGAGGATTGCCCAGGACGTGCAGGCCGTCGCGGATCTGCGCGTCCTTGATCTCGCAGAGCCAGCCGTCGACATGCAGCAGGAAGTCGTCGAACTCCTGGTCGTGCGGCCGGTCGGTCAGGCCGAGATCGTGGTCCATCCTGGCCGCTTGGATGAGCGTCCATATCTGCGCACGGATCGTCGGTAGCTTTGCGGGGTCCATGGCGGCGATGTTGGCGTGCTCGTCCATGAGTTGCTCGAGGCGGGCGATGTCCCCGTAGGAGTCGGCCCGGGCCATGGGCGGGATGAGGTGGTCGACGATCGTCGCGTGTGCGCGTCGTTTCGCCTGCGCACCCTCGCCGGGGTCGTTGACGAGGAAGGGATAGATCAGCGGCACCGAGCCGATGGCGGCGTCGGTGGCGCACGCTGCCGATTGCGCGGCGTTCTTGCCGGGTAGCCACTCCATCGACCCGTGCTTGCCCATGTGAACGATCGCGTGGGCGCCGAATCCTTGCTCCAGCCAACGGTATGCAGCGAGGTAGTGGTGAGAGGGCGGCATGTCGGGGTCGTGATAGATCGCGACCGGGTTCTCGCCGAATCCCCGCGGCGGCTGGATCAGGATGACGACATTGCCGGCCCGCAGGGTGGCGAGCACGATCTCGTCGCGGTCGTTGACGAACAGGTCGCCCGGGGCCTCGCCCCAGGTGCCGGTCATGGCGTCGAGAAGCTGGTCCGGCAGGTCCTTGGTCCACGCTCGATAGTCCTCCACGCCGATGCGTACGGTCGCCTCGTCCAGCTGGGCGTGCGTCAGCCACTCCTCGTCCTGGCCGCCTGCGGCGATGAGTGCGTGGATCAACGCGTTGCCCGCGGTGGTGTCGAGATCCTCGCCGTCCACGGGTTCGACGTCGTCCAGGCCGGGAATGGCGCCCCGCGGCCCCAGGTCATACCCGCGATCGCGCAAGGCGCGCAACAGCCGGATCGTGCTCACGGGGGTGTCGAGTCCGACGGCGTTGCCGATGCGGCTGTGCTTGGTCGGATAGGCCGACAGCACGACGGCGACGCGTCGCTGCTCCGGCGGGGTGTGGCGCAGTCGGGCGTGGTTGGCGGCGAGGTGGGCCAGCCGGGTGCACCGCTCCGGGTCGGTCACATAGCGCGGCAGCCCGTCCTCGTCGATCTCCTTGAACGAGAACGGCACCGTGATGATGCGGCCGTCGAATTCCGGGATGGCGATCTGGCTGGCCGAGTCCATGGGTGACACGCCGTCATCGGAGGCTTCCCAGTCGGCGCGGCTCCACGTGAGCGAAAGCCCTTGCAGGATCGGGATGTCGAGCCCGGCGAGCGCCGCGACGTCCCATGCCTCGTCGTCTCCACCCGCCTGTGCCTCGGCGGGACGGGCACCTCCCGCCGCGAGCACGGTCACGACCAGCGCGTCGAGGGTGCCGAGGGCCCCGAGCAGGTCCTCGGGAGCCCCGCGCAGTGAGGACGAGAAGATCGGCAGCCCGACCGCCTTGCCGGTGGCGTCGATCGCGTCCGCGAGGGCGTGCGCGAAGGCGGCATTTCCACTCGTCTGGTGTGCGCGGTAGAAGAGCACGCCCACTCGCGGAAGGGCGGCGTCGACGGATGGCCGGTCCAGCCATCCCCAGGCAGGCATCTCGGTCGGAGGGTCGAAGCCTTCACCGGTCAGCAGCACGGTGTCGCTGACGAATCCGTGAAGATGACGGAGGTTGTGCGGCCCGCCCTGCGCCAGATAGCCGTGTGCCTCCGCCGCAACTCCGATCGGGGCGGTCGACAACGACATCAGTTCGGCGTCCGGCAGCTGCTGGCCGCCGAGCACGATCGAGGGCAGTCCACTCGCGGCGATGGCGTCCAGGCCGTCCTGCCACGACTTGGCGGTGCCGAGGATGCGGGTGATCACCAGCGCCGCGTCGTTCAGCAGACCGCTCAGCTCATGCTCGGTGAGACGTGTGGGGTTGGCGAGGGAATAGTCCGCGCCGCTCGCTCGTGCGGACAACAGGTCGGTGTCGGAGGTGGACAGCAGCAGCACACGGGCCATCAGGCGACTCCTTGCCGGGGTTCTCGCCCCGTCTCGGGAAATCTCCGTGTCCAGTGTCTGGCTGGCCGCTTCGCGGCGTCACAGTGGCGGAACCGCCCCGGACTCGCACCGGGTTCCTGGGTTCACGGAGGGGACGGGCCAAGCCTACGGCACGCACGTGCGAGCATGTCGCCCATGACCCGCACCCGTGCCGACCGTTGCCCTGGCGTGCTGCGTCCATGGCACGCGGACGACGGCGACCTGCTGCGGGTGCGGTTGCCCGGCGGCCGCCTGTCGGCACCGCAGCTGGGCGCGCTCGCAGACATCTCGGAGCAGCATGCGGATGGCAGGCTATGGATGACGTCGCGCGCCAACGTGCAGCTTCGCGGCATCGACTCCGACATCGCGCCTACTGTGGCCGCGATGCTGGAGCGGGGCGGTCTGCTGCCGTCGAGGTCGCACGACCTGGTGCGCAACATCCTGTGCTCTCCACTGACCGGGAGATCGGGCGGCCTGGCCGATCTCACCGAGTGCCTCGGTGCCCTGGATCGGGCCCTGTGCGCGGATGCCGGTCTCGCTGCCCTGCCCGGGAAGTTTCTCTTCGCCCTCGATGACGGTCGCGGCGATCTCGCGGCGAGCTCGGCAGACGTCGCCGCGCGCATGGTCTCGGCGCGTAGCGCCGAGGTCGTCGTCGGTGGTTTCACGGCCGCGCGCGAACCGCTCGACGGCCTGCCGGCGGCGATGCTCCGGTGGGCTCGCACGTTCCTGGCCGTGCGTGGGGTCGGTGGTGAAGCAGCCTGGCACGTGCGCGAATTGGACGACCCTCGAGGCATACTCGGTCTCGGCCCGCCGACGCCTCCTCGGCCGGCTCCCCAGCGGGGGAAGGATCTGGTCAGGCAGCATGACGAGCGGTGGGCACAGCGGCTTCACATCGGCCAGGAGGGTATGCCGGCCGAACGGGCGCGTGCGGTGGCCTCGTTCGGTCACCCACTGATCATCACCATCGACCGTGACATGTGGGTCGTAGACCTGCCGGAGCCGATCCAGGAGGAACGTTGAGTTCGCCGATCTCGCGCTATGACTACGAGAAGGACGGGGCGGCGATCTATCGCGAGTCGTTCGCCACCATCCGCAGGGAGGCCGATCTCAGCGGGGTTCCCCGGGATGCCGAGAAGGTCGTCGTCCGCATGATCCACGCGTGCGGCCAGGTGGATCTGGCGCAGGACGTCATCGTCGACGAGGGTATGGTCGCGTCGGCACGCGCCGCATTGAGTGACGGGGCGCCGATCCTGACCGATGCCAAGATGATCGCTGCGGGGATCACGCGATCCCGTTTGCCGCGCGACAACGAGATCACCTGTTTGCTCGACGATCCGCGGGTGCGCGAGCGAGCGGCGGCACTGCGCACGACACGCTCCGCGGCCGCGGTGTCGCTGTGGGGAGAGGCCATCGACGGGGCGGTGGTGGCGATCGGCAACGCTCCGACAGCCCTCTTCCACCTGCTGGAGCTGATCGCCGACGGCGGACCGAGACCCGCGGCCCTGGTCGCGGTGCCGGTCGGATTCGTGGGTGCGGCGGAGTCGAAGGACGCTGTGCTGGCGATGGATCGCCCGGTGCCGCACCTGGTGGTGCGCGGCCGCAGGGGAGGCTCGGCGATGGCCGTCGCGGCCATCAACGCCCTGGCACAGGAGCGGGAGTGAGGAGCAAAACGGCGATGGGCACTCTGTATGGGGTCGGGGTCGGCCCTGGTGACCCGGAGTTGTTGACCCTCAAGGCCGTTCGCATCATCCGGGAGTGTGCTGTCGTGGCCTTCCATGCCGGTAGGTCGGGCACGTCCAAGGCGAGGTCGGCCGTCCCGGACGAGGTGATCGAGGGGTCGATCGAGGAGGAGCTGGTCTATCCCGTCACGACCGGCCAGGTCGACCATCCCAGCGGCTATGCCGGTGCGATGCGCGACTTCTACGAGGCATCGGCGTCACGTCTGGCCGGGCACCTGGAGCAAGGACGCGACGTCGCACTGCTGTCGGAGGGTGATCCACTCTTCTACGGCTCGTATATGTATATGCACGACCGGCTTTCGACACAATTTGCGACTCAGGTCGTTCCTGGCATCACCTCGATGAGCGCGGGCACCGCCGCCGCGGGACTGCCGCTGGTCAGGCAGACCGATGTGCTCGCCATCCTGCCCGGCACGCTGCCCGAACCGGAGCTCGCCCGCCGGCTGGCGGAGGTCGACGGTGCGGTCATCATGAAGCTCGGACGCCGGTTTCCCTCGGTGCGCAGAGCGCTCGAGTCCGCCGGACGACTCGACGACGCGGTCTACGTCGAGCGAGCGTCGACGACGCACGAGCGGCGCATGCCGGTCGCGGAGGTCGATCCGTCCACCGTGCCGTATTTCTCGATCATTCTCGTTGCGGGCGACACCTCTTCGCGGGCCGTCCGTCATGGCTCGGTGCCGGCGTCCGCCAGGCACGAGCGTCATGCCGGCACCGGCGATTCCGGGCGCGTGGCCCGGCCCGCCGAAACGGCTTCCGGTGAGGCACCGTGCGGTGAGCTCGTGGTCGTCGGTCTCGGGCCGGCGGGCTCGGATTGGCTCACTCCCGAGGCCGCAGGCGTGCTCGACTCCGTGGCCCACGTGGTGGGCTACGGCCCGTATGTCGCGAGGGTGCCGCAGCGGCCCGGCCTGCAGCGCCACGCATCGGGCAATACGGTCGAGATCGAGCGAGCGAGGCTGGCATTGGATCTGGCAGTGCGTGGGGAGGAGGTTGCCGTCGTATCGGGCGGGGACGCGGGCATATTCGGAATGGCCTCCGCAGTGCTCGAGGCGCAGGACGCAGACGACCGATATGCGGCGGTCAGCGTGCGCGTGGTGCCCGGCGTGTCCGCGGTGCAGGCGGTGGCGGCGCGGGCCGGCGCGCCGATCGGTGCCGACTTCGCAGTGCTCAGCCTGTCGGATCGGCTCAAGCCGTGGTCCGTCATACGAGATCGGCTGGTCGCCCTCGCCCGGGCCGACCTGGTGACGGCGATCTACAACCCGAGGTCGCGAGCTCGGCCGGCTCAGCTCGGTGAGGCACGGCGAATCCTGCTGGAGCACAGGCCACCCGACACGGTCGTGGTGGTGGGCCGGGCCGTCGGACGGGACGATGAGGCCGTGTGGGTGACCACACTGGGCCAGCTCGACCCGGGCGAGGTGGACATGAAGTGCCTGCTGATTGTCGGCGCGTCGAGCACAGAGGTCACACGCACCGGAAGCGTCCGGACACCGCGCTACGTCCGCTGACCGCCGGCTCGGGCCCTCGATCTGCTCCGCCCGTGCGTGCGGCAGGATGTGGGGGTGGACGAGATGAGCTGGCACTGCGTCGTCGGCGAGGAGAGCTGGTGGTGCGCGGCCGGCGAGCGTATTCACCTCCGTACTGCCGCCTCGTCGGATGCCGAGGAACTCTTCGCCTGCCGGAGAGCGCCCGCATCACAGGCGTATGTCTCGAGGCTGCTGCATTCGGCGGAGGAGGCGCGGGAGCTCATCAGGCGGCAGCGAGCGGACGACCGCGCGGTGCGATGCGTCATCGAATACGAGGGCCGGGTGATCGGCGACATCGGAGGGAGCTTCCATCGGCCCGGCTCGCTCGGCGACGAGCCCGATGTCTGGGACTTCAAGCTCGGCTACTGCGTCGACCCTGACCATTGGGGCCATGGGTTCGCCACGGAGGCCGTCGGTCTGTTCGTCCCCATGCTGCACGAGAGGTTCGGCGTCCGCCGGATCGTCGGGATGGTGTTCGAGGACAACGTCGCGTCCGCGCGGGTGCTCACGAAGGTGGGATTCCGGCTGGAGGGCACGGAGATCGCGGCGGTGCTCGGCAGGGACGGCAGGTGGCTGAACGACTGCACCTTCGCGCATCTGGGGCAGCTGGACACGGCGCGAGCGGCCGGTCAGTCGTGACCGGGCGAGGACGCGGGGACGGCCGATCGGTCGCGCCGCGGGTCGTAGAGATGTGACTCGCGCTCCAGGTCTCGACTGAGGGCGCGGCCGACGATGATGACCGCGGCCGCACGAAGGTCCGCGCGTTCCACCTGATCGGCGATGTCCGCCAGCGTGCCGGTCAACACGAGTTCGTCGGGTTGCGACGCGCGATAGACGACGGCGGCGGGGCAGTCGGCGCCGTAGTGCTCGGTGAGCATCGCCGCGAGTTCGCGGGTGCGGCGCACCGCGAGGTGGAGCACCAGGCTCGCTCGAGAGGCCGCAAATCGTTCCAGCGACTCGGATTCCGGCATACGCGTGGAGCGGGCCTGGGCGCGGGTCAGCACCACGGACTGCGCAACTTCCGGCACGGTGAGCTCCGTGCCGAGGAGCGCCGCGGCGGCGGCGTATGCGGGGACGCCCGGTGTGACGTCCCACGGTATGCCGAGGCGGTCGAGCCGTCGGGTCTGCTCGGTGAGGGCTGAATACACCGATGGATCGCCCGAGCAGAGCCGCACCACGTCCTCGCCCGCGCGGTGCGCCTGTGCGATGCGGTCCATGATCTGATCCAGGTCGAGCGACTTGGTGTCGATCAGCGTCGCCCCTGCGCGGTGATATGACAGCACGTCATCGTCCAGGTACGTCCCCGCATAGAGGATCGTTCCGGCGGATTCGAGCAGACGCACGGCCCGAACGGTCAGGAGGTCGGCCGCGCCCGGCCCGGCGCCGACGAAGTGCACGGTCATCGGATCACGCTCCATTGAACGATGGCTCGCGCTGGGCGCCAGCCGGTGAATGTGCCGACGGAGTCGGCGGTTTCGACGCTGATGCGGGTCAGGGACCCTCCGAGATCACGGTATCCGTCGACGACCAGCCGTTCGCTCTCGAGTGTGACCGCGTGCGCGACCAGGCGTCCGCCGGGTCGTAGCGCCCGCCAGCATCGGTCGAGTTGTCTCGGCGCGGTCACTCCGCCTCCGATGAAGATCGCATCCGGCGTGGGGAGATCCTCGAGGGCCGACGGTGCGGCACCGACCACGACCTCAAGGTCGGGCACTCCGAGGCGGTGCGCGTTCCGGGTGATTCGCCGCGCACGGGTCGGGTTCGACTCGACCGCGATGGCGCGGCAGCCCGGGTGCGCCCGCATCCACTCGATGCCGATCGAGCCGGCCCCCGCTCCGATGTCCCACAGAAGCAGGCCCGGCTGCGGGGCCAGGTGGGCGAGCGCGGCCGCCCTGACGGCCTGTTTCGTCAGCTGTCCGTCGTGCTCGAAGGCGTCGTCCGGGAGCCCGCCCAGCAGCCCGAAGCCTCCCGCCGACGTGTCGTATTCGAGGGCGACGATGTTGAGCCGGTCGGCGTGGCCGAGCCAGGTCGAGGCCGTGGCCGACCTGATGGATTCGTCCGGCGCACCGAGCCGGTTGCCGACGCTGATGCGCGTGTCGCCGAGCCCGCTTCGCACCAGCAGCGCAGCGATCGCCGAGGGTGTGTGCTCGTCGGCCGACAGCGCGATGACTCGTCCTCCGGGGTATGCGTGCCGCAGGACGCGAGCTTCGGTCCCGTTCGAAATCCGGATGGTGTCGGCGGATTCGGCCGGCCACCGGAGGCGGGCGCGCATGATGGCGGCCGACGACACGGCCGGATGCACATTCACGGCCTCGGCACCGACGAGGTCGATCAGGGTGGCGGCGATGCCGGAGTGGAGCGGATCGCCCGAGGCGAGCACGACCAGCCTGCGCTCTGCGTGGCCGTCGATCAGATCTCGCAGACCGGGGCGCAGCGGCTTCGGGAGGGTGACGCGCTCCTGGGGTCCGTCGGGCACGAGGGCGAGCAGACGCGGGGAGCCGACCAGGACCTGAGCCGATTCGACCAATCTGCGGGCGCCGGCGGGCATCCCTGTCCACCCCTCGGCGCCGACTCCGACCACGTCCATGGGTCGGCAGCCTACGCGGACGGAATGGGCCCCGCCCTGGCCGGATGGCACGGGTGCGTTCTAGGCTGGCCCCGGCAGACGCGAGGTGCCCTCCGGGGAGAATCGGGAAGCCGGTGAGAATCCGGCACAGGACCCGCTGCGGTGACCGAGGATGCCGCTGGTCAGGCGTATGCAGCCACTGGAGAGATCCGGGAAGGCGACCGGCGGGGGCTCGGAAGTCCGAAGACCGGCCTTGCGTGAAGTTCGCTGGTGCGCCGCATCAGCGTGAGACGCGGGAGTCCGATCGATGTCCGGAGCAGTGCCTTCATTTCCGTTCGCCGCCGTCGTCGGTGCCGACGACATGGCGTTGGCCTTGATCCTCAATGCCGTATCGCCGCAGATCGGCGGAGTGCTGGTGCGTGGCGAGAAGGGGACGGCCAAGTCCACGATGGTGCGCGGTCTGGCCGAGATCCTTCCGCTTGTGGACGTCGTGGACGGGTGCCGCTTCTCGTGCGATCCGGCGTCTCCCGACCCGTCCTGCCCGGACGGGCCGCACGGTGACCCTGCCCCGTCCGCCCGACCGGCTCGGCTGGTCGAACTGCCGGTGGGGGCCACTGAGGACCGCGTCATCGGATCCATGCATCTGCAAAAGGTGCTGTCCGACGGGGTGACCGCATACGAGCCGGGGCTCTTGGCGCAGGCGCACCGGGGCATCCTGTATGTCGACGAGGTCAACCTGCTGCACGACCACTTGGTCGACGTGCTGCTGGATGCGGCGGCGATGGGCCGGTCCACCGTCGAGCGCGAGGGCATCTCGGTCGCGCACGCGGCTCGCTTCGTGCTCGTGGGCACCATGAATCCCGAGGAGGGGGAGCTTCGACCCCAGTTGCTCGACCGCTTCGGGCTGACCGTCGAGGTCGCTGCCCCTCGCGACCCGCAGATCCGGGCCGAAGTGGTGCGCCGCCGTATGGCGTTCGACGGCGACCCACGCGGATTCACCGCAGCATACGCGAGTGAGCAAGCGGCCCTTGCAGATCGGATCCTCGCGGCGCAGAGCGCGATCGGTGCGGTGCGCCTCGACGACGAAGCGCTGGCGCGGATCGCGACGGTGTGCGCGGGCTTCGACGTGGACGGTATGCGAGCCGACCTGGTCACCGCCCGCACGGCGCGCGCCCATGCCGCGTGGTGCGGCCGCGACCGCGTCCTGACGGAGGACATCCGGATCGCGGCCAAGCTGGCCCTGCCGCATCGCCGTCGTCGCAATCCCTTCGACGCCCCTGGACTCGACGAGGACTTGCTCGACCAGCTGCTGGGTGAGGACCGGCCGCCGGAGCCGCCACCACCCGACGGGGCTCCCGAGGGCGAGGACGAGGGCGACGCCGATTCGCCGCCGGCCCCCGATGACTCGGGCACGGGCAGGCAGAGCGAAGAGTCGTCCGATTCGAAGAACGAGGCCGACCGAGAGGAGGTCCCCGAGCCCGCGGAGGCCTCGAACGAGGCGCCCGGCGGCGGTGCGGACGGCGTGACGACCGTCGTGCAGCCCCGGGATCCGTATCGCACGAGGCTGTTCAGCGTCTCGGGACTCGGTGGGGGTGAGGCCGGCCACCGTTCTCGCGCGATCACCACCATCGGCCGCACCGTCGGTTCGCGGCCCATGCGGGCCGACCGCGGTCCCATCCATCTGGTCGACACCGTGCGGGCCGCCGCGCGCCACCAGGACGGACCGTCCATGGGGCGGCGAATCACGTTCCGCGACGACGACATCCGTCTCGCGGTTCGTGAAGGCCGTGAGTCGAACCTGGTGCTGCTCTGTGTCGATGCGTCGGGATCGATGGCCGCCCGGCGCCGGATGGAGGAGGTCAAGTCCAGCGTCCTCTCTCTGCTGCTGGACGCCTACCAGCGGCGTGACAAGGTCGGGCTGGTGACCTTCCGTGCGGCGCAGGCGTCGGTGGCGCTGCCGCCGACGTCGTCGATCGACGTGGCCGCCGCGCGGATGCGGGATCTGCCGGCGGGCGGGCGGACCCCGTTGGCCGAGGGTCTCGCGTGTGCAGCCGAGGTGCTGCGCGTCGAGGCGGTCCGAGACCCGCGGCGGCGGCCGCTCATGGTGGTGGTGACCGACGGCCGCGCGACGTCGGGCAAGGACGCCATGGCGCGGGCGGGCTGGGCGGCACGAGCCATGGGCAGATCTGGCGTAGCGTCCCTGGTGATCGATTGCGAGACGGGCAGATTCCGGATGGGGCTGGCCAAGTCGCTGGCCGCGGATCTGCGCGCGGAATATGTGCAGCTCGGCGACGTCGCGGCCGCGGCGCTGACCGGCGCGATCCGGGAGCGGGTGAGCTGATGCCCAAGGGAGTGCCGTCATACGTGCCGGACGATCACCTGACGACCCGTCAACGGCGCAACCGGCCGATCGTGGCCGTGCACACCGGGCCGGGGAAGGGCAAGTCGACGGCGGCATTCGGTATGGCGCTACGTGCCTGGAACCAGGGCTGGTCCGTCGCCGTCTTCCAGTTCGTCAAGTCGGCCAAATGGCGCATCGGTGAGCAGCAGGCGCTCGAGGCGCTCGGCGAGCTGCACCTCCGGGACGGTGTCGGGGGGCCCGTGGAGTGGCACAAGATGGGTTCCGGATGGTCGTGGTCGCGCAAGGCCGGCACCGAGGACGAGCACGCGGCGGCCGCCGCCGAGGGATGGGAGGAGGTCAAGCGGCGTCTGCGGCAGGAGCGCCATCAGATGTATGTGCTCGACGAGTTCACCTACCCGATCAAGTGGGGATGGGTCGACTGCGAGGACGTCGTCCAGACCCTGCGAGACCGCCCAGGACGTCAGAACGTCGTCATCACGGGTCGTGACGCCGACTCGCGCCTCGTCGAGGCCGCAGACCTCGTGACCGAGATGGCCAAGGTGAAGCACCCGATGGATGCCGGGCAGAAGGGCCAACGAGGCATCGAATGGTGATGGATCTGCCTCGCGTGGTCATCGCGGCGCCCGGCTCCGGCCACGGGAAGACAACCGTTGCGACGGGGCTCATGGCGGCGCTGCGCCGTGCCGGCCACGTCGTGAGCGGCCACAAGGTCGGCCCGGACTACATCGACCCCGGCTATCATGCGCTCGCCACGGGACGCCCCGGGCGCAACCTCGACCCCCGGCTCGTCGGCGAGCACCGTCTCGCACCGATGCTCGTCCACGGCGCGACCGCCGGCGGCCGCGCCGACATCGCGATCATCGAGGGGGTCATGGGCCTGTTCGACGGTGCCCTCGGCACAGACGGATTCGCCTCGACCGCGCACGTCGCAGCGGTGCTGCGTGCCCCCGTCATCCTGGTCATCGACGTCTCACACGCCTCCCGCACGGTCGGTGCCCTGGTGCACGGGCTGGTGACGTATGACCCGGCGATCCACGTGGCCGGGGTGATCCTCAACAAGGCAGGGTCCACGCGGCACGCCGAGTCTGCGAGGGCGGCGGTCGAGCAGGTCGGTGTGCCGGTGGTCGGAGTGCTCGCGCGTGACGACGGCATCGAGGCCCCGTCCCGGCACCTCGGACTCGTGACGGTCGCCGAGCGCACCGGTGCGGCGAGCGAGCTCGACCGGCTGGCCGACCAGGTCTCGGCGCGCATCGACCTGGCTGCAGTGATGCACACAGCCCGTCGTGCGCCCCGGCTGACCGACCGGCCATGGGATCCGGTGGCCGAGGTGGCCCGCGGACGGGACGCGAATCCGGTGATTGCGATGGCGGGTGGGCGGGCATTCACCTTCTGCTACACCGAGACCCGGGAGCTCTTGGAAGCGGCCGGCTGCACCGTGACCACGTTCGACCCGCTGGTCGACGACACGTTGCCGGACGGCACCGACGCGCTCTACCTCGGCGGTGGATTCCCGGAGACGCAGGCGTCCACACTGTCGTCGAACCATGCGCTGCGCGAGGAGATCCGCGAGGCCGCGCGAGCCGGTATGCCGATCGTGGCGGAGTGCGCCGGGATGCTCTATCTGGCCGACGCGCTGGACGGCGCCCCGATGACCGGCGTCCTCGACGCACGGGCACACATGTCGGGTCGTCTCACCCTGGGATACCGCCAGGTGGTGAGCCCCCGCGAATCCCTGCTCCTGCCGGCGGGCGGCAGGGCGGCAGGGCACGAGTTCCACCGCACCAGAATGTCGCCCGGATGGTCCGAGCCTCCGGCATGGATCGGCCCGGCGGGGCCGGAGGGATTCTCACTTGATCCCGCCGGCACCGGGCGCCCGACCATACATGCTTCATACGTGCATCTTCACTGGGCCGGGTCACCGGTGGCGGCTGAGCGATTCGCCTGTGCGGCAGCTACCTTCGACAAACGTCCTCGCACGTCTCGCCCGCCCACGGGTGACAAGTCCGACGAGCCGACGCCGATCGTGACGCAGGGCGTGGATCTGCGCCACCACGGAGACACCGAGGCCCGACCGGGCATGCTCGACCTCGCCGTCAATGTCACGGCGGAACCATGGCCCGGTTGGCTGGACGAGGGGCTGCAGCGGGCGCTTCGGGAGTCGAGGTCCTACCCCCGCATCGATGCCGCTCGTGACGCCATCGCCGCCCGGCACGGCTGCGGCGCGTCGGAGATCCTGCCGACCGCCGGCGGCGCCGAGGCGTTCAGCCTCATCGCGCGAATGCGGCGCTGGCGGCATCCCGTCGTCGTCCATCCGCAGTTCACCGAGCCCGAACACGCGCTGCGCGCCGCCGGATACGACGTGCAGAGAGTCGTTCTCGGTCCTCCCGGGTTCACGCTGACGCCGGGCATCGTCCCCGAGAGCGCGGATCTGGTGATCCTCGGCAACCCGACGAATCCGACCGGCCGGCTGCATCCGCGACCCCTCATCGAGACGCTGCTGCGTCCGGACCGGGTCGTGGTCGTCGACGAGGCGTTCATGGACCAGGTCCCCGGGGAGGCCGAAACCCTCGCAGACGCGGATGCCGCAGGGCTGCTCGTGATTCGCAGCCTGACAAAGACGTGGGCACTTCCGGGTGTCCGTGCCGGGTACATCCGGGGGCGATCCGCCGCAATAGGGCAACTCGCCGCCGTGCAGCCCCAGTGGTCGGTCTCCACAGTGGCGGCGGCGGCCATGGTGCTGTGCTGTTCACCATCGGCCCTCCGGGCTCAACGCACCCGTGCGCTCGATGTCCTGCGGGAGAGGCGGAGAGTGGAGTCCGGCCTGAGACGGTGCGGCGTCGTGTTCGTCGAGGGATCGCAGGCGCCCTTCGTGCTCGCCCACCCGGGGGAGGGGGTGCGGGATGCGCTGTGGAGACGCGGCGTCGTGGTGCGGCGCTGCGACACCTTTCCCGGCCTCGACGACGCCTGGGTCCGCATCGCAGTGCGCCGCAGCACGGACACCGATCGCATGCTGGCGGCGCTGGAGCAGATCGGGTCGAGCATGACTGAAATCGCTCAGGATCGGGTCGTCCAGTCGGGGTAGGGGTGCAGTCGGCGCAGCCGGAGGTGGTCGTCGTTGCTCGTGATCTCGAGGGCGTCGAGGTGTGCGGCGTCGACGGAGAACCACGCCGACGGCGGCGCTCCGAGCGTGGCGACCACGGTGGCCCGCAACACGGCGGGAGACGTGACCGCCACGGTGATGCCGTCGGGATGTCGATCGCGCAGCCAGCTTGCACATCTGGCAATGACTGAGGTCGCGGACTCCCCGCCGTGAGCGTCGAACTCCGGGTCGGTCGTCCACCGGCTCAGCTGGTCCGGGTCGAGATGGGCGAGAGGCAGCCCGGCCCACCGACCGAGGTCCAGATCCCGCAGTGCGGGGCAGGGCTGTCCGTCCAATCCGAGAGTGGATGCTGTTGTGGAGCAGCGTAGTTCGGGCCCACAGAGCACCTGCACCGTTCGACGTGTGAAGCGTGACGTCATCGCATCGGTCACCGCGGTGTCGTCGGCCGACGGCATGCGCCCCTCCAGGCTCTGTGCGGTGGGAGCATGGGCGACCATCAGGATGCGCGCTGCCACGTCAGGCTCCTGCGACGTTCGAGTGCCGCAGCCAGGTGAGTGCCTCCCGGGGCGTGCCGACGTGGGGCACGGAATCATCCGCGGGGGAGGGCCGCCGGACGATGACCACCGCGACTCCTGTCGCCGCTGCGGCATCGAGCTTCGGCGCCGTGTATGCGCCGCCGGAGTCCTTCGTGACGAGCACGTCGACATCCCATTCACGGATCAGCCGGAGCTCGCCGTCGAGTGTGTAGGGGCCGCGATCGAGCACCAGCCTCCAGCGATCGGGAAGCTCCAGATCCGGCGGATCGACGACCCGGGCCACGACCGGCAGGTCGGCGAGGTGGACACGCAGTGACGTCAGCGACTTCCGGCCGGTGGTGAGCAGGACACGCGACCCGAGTCTCGCCGCCGCACGCCCCGCGGCGTCGTTGTCGTCGACCCAGTGCCATGATCTCGCGTCCGGCCGGCCGGACCACCCGGGTCGGGTGAGTCGCAGCAGGGGCGTGCCGGTCTGCGCAGCCGCCTCCATCGCGTGGCGCGAGATGGTCGCGGCGAAGGGGTGCGTCGCGTCCACGACGGCGCACACCGATCGCGTCGTGACGAATTCGGCGAGGCCCGCCGCTCCGCCGAACCCTCCCACTCGCAGCTCACCCTGCGGCAGGCGCGGGTGAGCTACGGCTCCGGCGAGACTGGAGACGCACGAGACACGCTGGCTCACAAGCAGATCGGCCAGGTCCCGGGCCTCTCCGGTGCCGCCCAGCACCAGCACGGGGGCAGCCGAGTGAGACGACGCAGACATGGCCGCAGGCTAGTCCAGCCTTCGGCCGGCGCGTCACTGCGGGATCGACGCCGGACACTCTGCCGCGGGCCCGCGTTTGGATGTATGGTGTGGCCCACGTGATGGTGCAAGGAAGCCGGTGAGAGTCCGGCACGGTCGCGCCACTGTGAGCCCGCGGAGCACTCCGCGGGCGAGTCAGACACTTCGCCGTCACGATGCTCCATTCATCGACAGGGACGCAGGATCCCTCAAGGAGGCTCTGATGAGCGATGCACACGTGTCCGATGTGCGACACCACACGGTGCCGGTGGCGAAGCCGGTCGACATCTCCGGTGCGAAAGCCCTGGCCTGGCTGGTCGGTTCGGCGTTCGTCGCCCTGGCCATCTACTACTTCGTCGGAGTGGACGAGGGCGCGTCGTCGGTCTTCGGTAAGACCATGATGATTCACGAATTCGTCCACGACGGGCGGCATTTCCTCGGCTTCCCCTGCCACTGAGCGGGGTCGCGAGATGGAGAAGAAGCTGATCCTCCGGGGTGCGTTCGCGGGGGCGATCGGCGGCGTCGTCGCGTTCGTCTTCGCCCGCATCTTCGCCGAGCCGCTGATTCAGCGCGCGATCGATTATGAGTCCGGCCGCGACGCCGCACAGGCGGCACTCGACAAAGCCGCGGGTGTGTCCGTGCCGCCCGAGGGCCCGGACATCTTCAGCCGCACGGTGCAGGCGAACGTCGGCATCGGGGTCGGCATGGTCGCGTTCGGTGTCGCGATGGGTGTGCTGGTCGCCGTGGCCTACACGATCTGCTGGGGCAGGGTCGGCGCCGTCCGCCCGCGGGCGCTGGCACTGCTGGTCGCCGGCGGCGGCCTGGTCGGGATCTATCTCGTCCCGTTCGCGAAATACCCCGCGAACCCGCCGGCTGTCGGGCACGAGGACACCATCCGGGACCGGGGTGTGCTCTATCTGACGATGGTGCTGGTGTCGGTCCTCTGCCTGATCGGTGCGGTATGGCTGGGCAGGCGACTCGCCGCCCGGATCGGCGCCTGGAACGCGACACTGGTGGCCGGTCTCGGCTTCATCGCGGTGATCGCCGTGGCGATGCTGGTCCTGCCCGCATACGGCCACTTGGCAGTCAACGTGCACGAATACGGCCGTCACGCGACCGAGACGCCTCGGCCCCTGAAGAATCCCGCGGGAGAGATCGTCTATCCGGGCTTTCCGGCCGACCTGCTCTCCGGCTTCCGGATGTACTCCGTCGCGGCACAGCTGCTGCTGTGGGCGGTCATCGGCCTGGTGTTCGCGCCGCTGGCCGAGCGGGTGCTGGAGCGGCACGGTGAGGCACGGGCCGAGGCTCGGCCCGTGCACGTCTGACCACGGGGCGGCGCTCACGTGCAAGAGCGCCGCCCCGCGCAGGCTCGGCTACGTCCAGGTCCAGGACGCGAGCACGTCGTCGAGCGACTTGCCGGCGCTGGAGTCGCTCGGGCCGTTGGTCAGCGTCACGATGTAGATCTTGCCGCCGTGGTTGAAGAACCACTGAGTCTGCGACTGCGTCTTGGCCTTGTCCTGCTTGGAGTATCCGTTGGCGGACTCCCCGGCGATGGTGCGCGACGGCAGCATCTTCACCGTCTCGCCCTGGCCGCGGTACTTCTTCGCGGTGCTCTTGGCCACGGTGGAGGTGTCGGTGATGGACGAGTCGACGGACACCACATTGATGTTGGTCAGCTTGCCTCCGGTCGGTGCGGGCGCCGCGATCACCAGCTGGATGCCCTTGGTGTCCTTGAACTTGCTGAAGAGATCCTGCCAGCCCTTGGGTGCGGTGACCGAGAACTTCTTGTTGTGCGCGGCGACCTTCGTGCTGCCCTGGGCGGGGCTGGTCTGCGTCGTCGTCGGCGACTGCGTGGTGGTGGTCTCGGGCGACGACGGCGTCGAGGTCTCCTCGGTCGCCTCGGGCGTGGAGGGTGTGGTGGGCGCGCTCGTGGCCGTCCCACCGGTCGGCCCGCTGACCGAGGGCGCGTCGTCGCTGCCACAGCCGGTGAAGAGCAGCGCGGCGATGACGGGAGTGGCCAGTGCCAGCGCGGCGCGAGCCGGCCGGCGACGAACTGATGACGGTGACATGGTTCTCCTTGATGCGTGTGACGGTTGCAGGTGGGACGACGTGCGTCCGGCCGCTGGTTCCCCTCTGTTGCGGCCCGGTCGACCCCCACACGCCCGGTGTGGGAATCTGACCCTATGACTCAGCCGGCCCCCGATGTAGCGGCTCCTCCTCCCGAGGAGGCGACTCCGGTGTTCTTCCTGGCCGGAGGCACCGGGATCTCGGCGGAGACGCTGGGCAATACTATCCTGCAGCAGTTTCCCAGCGTGCATTTCGTCAGGCAGAAGATCCCGTTCGTGACGACGGTCGAGGAAGCCCGCAAGGTCGTGGAGACCCTCGATGCCGCCATGACCGACACGGTCACACCGCTGGTCTTCTCGACCGTCGCGGTCGAGGACGTCCGGGCCGAGCTGGCCAAGACCAAGTGCGCGATGGTCGATCTGTTCGGGTCGCATCTGTCGATGGTCGAGCGGATTCTGCACGTCAATGCGGCGCGCCTGTCCGGCAGCGCCCACGGAGTCGGCGACCCCGGTGAGTACGACGCGCGGATGAAGGCCATCGAGTTCGCGATGGAGCACGACGACGGCCAGAGTCTGCGGGCCATCGGCCGCGCCGACCTGATCCTCACGGCGCCGTCGCGGTGCGGCAAGACGCCGACCACCATGTATCTCGCGCTGCAGCACGGCCTGCTGGTCGCCAACTACCCCCTGGTGGAGGAGGACTTCGACTCCGCGCAGCTGCCCGCACCGATCCGGGACCTGAAGGACAGATGTTTCGGCATCCTGTCGACGCCTGCGCGGCTGAGCCAGGTGCGTGGGGAGCGCCGTCCCGGCACCCGCTACGCCTCCTTGCCGCAGTGTCAGTATGAACTGCGCCGCGCCGAGGCCCTTTTTCACACCCACCGCATACCCTTCATCAACTCGGCCTCGATGTCGGTGGAGGAGATGGCGGCTGTCATCATTC